>JAFOXE010000177.1 GCA_017425765.1 Paraprevotella sp.
CTAGGATGGGTGGCCTTTTTGATATTGGTGTATGGATTTATGTGGTGCGACGATGCCTATTATCGTTGTAAGGTGGCCGATAAATTTAATGTGCTGAAGAAACTTTTGACCGAAGAGTAACTAGTCGATGAAATTGTTTGTCCGTATACAGAACGTCATGCTTTTACCCCTCCGAACGATGGCTGTGGTGCTGCTTGTGATGGCCTCGTGCGAACAGCCCGATATGCCCACTGCATGGGAAGACACTAGCAGCGGAACGGAAGGTGGCATCACGCAGCCACCGCAAGAGGAAATGGGCGGAACGGGCGAGGGAACAGCCAAAGCCCCCTATACTGTGGCCGACGTACAAGATGCCGGTGCCGGACTATACGATGAGTATGGATGGGTAGTGGGCTACGTGGTAGGCTATACGGTGCGTTCGATGAAGAATGCTGCCTTTACGGCCGAAGGGGCCGGGCAAAGCAACATCCTGATTGCAGATCGTGCCGACGAAACCGACCCCGAATATTGTATGCCCATAGAACTAAAAAGTGCCGACGCGAAACGTAGTTTGAGTTTGTTGCAGAATCCGGAAAAGTTGGGACGTTATGTTCGTTTGTGTGGCACGTTTGGTCGATACTTCAGTGTGAGCGGTATGCGTGAAGTGGATTTGTATGAGTGGTTGCCCACACCCTCGATTCCCGAAGATGAACCGTCCATACCCGAACCACCTGTTGTAGATAAGCCCGAGGATGTTCCTACACCCCCGGTTCCGGAAACTCCGAAGGTTGAACCCGACACACCGAAGGAGGAAGAGCCCGAAACAGACGAACGTGAAACGATAGGCACCGACGAGAACGAGGAGTTTTTAGACGGTGGACGTGTGAAAAAAGAAACATCTTCTGTGGATGAAAGGAGGGATGTATGAGTGTGCAGATTCGAAGAACTTTGTGGCTGATGCTGTATGCGATTATCCCGGTGGTGATATGTGCACAGCGTTATTGTGCTGTGGCAATGAACACTTCTTTGGAGCACGGAAAAGAATATCTGATAGGAGCGGAGCATCGCGACGGAACGCTTCGGTTAATGGCGCCGCAACCCCAATTGGGTACAAGCGAGAAATCGCGTATGGCCGTAAGTGTGCAACCGGCATCCGACGGTACATTTACGCTTGAGAATGTACAGGCGGCAACGTTTGTTGTGGAGGAAGTTCAGACGGCTACCGGAAGTAGCTATTATAAATTCCGTGATACAGCCACCGGCGGTTACTTGGCTTACGATACCAGGGGGAGCAGCTCGAATAGTTCGGCACCTTTGTATACGGTGAGCGACGATCAAGTAACGTCGACATTGCGTGTAGGATTTGCATTGAATTATGGCTCTGAAAAAGACTATGTGACCACCTACGAAAAAATAAAATATTCCGAATCCACTTCGAAAAACTATAGATTGTATGCCACTACGCTGGGCGACGTGTTTAAGTTATATCATAAGTCGGGATTGGGTGCTCCGTTACGCTTTTATGTGGAGGTGGTGCCCCCAACCATACAACGCGACGTTCAAACCGGCGTGTGCACCTTTGAAGGGATGTGGACGGCAGAGGAACTTACGAATGTGGAATGGACAAGGGTGAAGGTGGCTGATTTGACACAAATAGATCTTCCTGAACAGGAGTGGAAAATGAATGGACAGCCCTCGCTCGTTTATGTGCGCAACGGACAAGCGGAACGCCTGCCTGTGACCACTGAGAATGTGGTGGAAATGCCCCTGGATTTTGGTGGTGGAGCGTGCGTAGGTAAGGCGTTGACACCAATCCGTTGGGACGATAACGACACGGTTTCGATTAAATATCCGTTTGACGTGGAGCAGGAGAATGGAATTTCTTATGAACGTATGGTGCTTGATGACGGCGGATTCTATTCGGTGTATTTGCCCTTCAGGACAGATGAGATTCAGGTGGTGGATGCAGTTTCCGGAGCAGAGTGGGAGGTATTGGCCTTCGACGAGTGGACGGCAGATGGCGTGAAGATGATGAAACAAAGTTTGGGCACGACGCAAACAGCGTACAAACCGATGTTGTTGCGAGGAAAGGGTAGTGGAAATGAGGTGACGTTGCGCTTTGTGGGTGCAGAGCAAACCATAGCGGTGAACTTGTGCAAGGGAACAGCCTCAATGGATGGACAAACTATATGGGGTGGTACGTTGAATGGAATGAACATAGAGGACGGACAAGTGTGTTATGCACCGTCGAACGACGGAAATCGCTTGGTGAGAGTGGCAACAGGAAGTTGGCTTCGACCGTTTAGAGGATGTGTGTGGCGAGAGAATAATGCGGAATGTCCGCAATACATACCTTTGTTTAAGGATGCTGTTACCTATATAAATAAGGTGGAAATCGAACGGGACGGAGTGGAGCCACTACGATATACTTTAGATGGGAAACCGGTGCAACCTTATGATGCCGACGGAAAAACAGGAACAAGAATAAGGCGCGGACTCTATGTGACGAAGGGCCGATGCGTGTGGATTCCGTAAGGAAATGCGTAGGAACGGTGTCCTATAATCATTCATGGGAGCAGATTGATGAAATAGTATGATGGCAGTAAGTAAAAACTATCTGCCTGAAAACAAGAATATAAGAAGGGAAGTGAGCGTGCAAACGCACACAGTGACCTAAAAAAGTGTTAGAAAAAAGGAAAAGAAAATGAGCAGAACGCAATAGATATGTGAAGAACTTTTTCTAATTTTGCGTACTCAAAAAGACAAATAAAAGCCAAAACTATTTATGGGAGGTTTTTTCGGTACAATCTCGGAGCGCAGTTGTGTGATGGACTTGTTCTACGGAACAGATTATAACTCGCACATGGGTACACGCCGCGGAGGTATGGCCACTTATAGCGAGGAGCGCGGTTTTATTCGCTCCATTCATAATCTTGAGAATTCTTATTTTCGTACAAAATTTGAGCCTTCGTTGGATAAGTTTCACGGAAACGCAGGTATTGGAGTCATCAGTGACACCGACGCGCAACCGTTGATAATCAATTCACATTTAGGACGATTTGCCATTGTGACCGTGGCAAAAGTACTTAACATAGACGAATTGGCGGCCGAACTTTTGGCTAAAAATATGCATTTTGCCGAATTGAGTTCCGGAAAAACAAATGCCACGGAGCTCATAGCACTACTTATTATCCAGGGCAAAACATTCAAGGATGGTATTGAAAATGTATATCGCAGTATAAAGGGATCGTGTTCAATGCTCTTGTTGACCGAAGACGGTATTATTGCAGCACGTGATAGTTGGGGAAGAACCCCTATTGTGGTGGGCAAAAAAGATGGAGCATACGGAGTGACCTCAGAATCTACCGCTTTTCATAATTTGGGTTTCTCCGTGGATTATTTTCTCGGTCCCGGTGAGATTGTACGATTGCGTGCAGATGGCATGGAACAAATTCGTAAGCCCAACAAGGAAATGCAGGTGTGCTCGTTCTTGTGGGTTTACTATGGTTTCCCAACTTCATGCTATGAGGGTCGCAACGTGGAGCAGATGCGCTACGATAGTGGTCTGAAAATGGGCGAATTGGATACGGACGAGGTTGATTGTGTAAGTGGTATTCCGGATTCAGGTGTAGGCATGGCCTTGGGTTATGCGGCCGGTAAGAAGGTTCCGTATCAACGCGCAGTAGCTAAATATACACCTACATGGCCTCGTAGTTTTACGCCCAGTAACCAAGAAATGCGTGCATTGGTGGCCAAGATGAAATTGATATCCAATCGCGATGTGCTGAAGGACAAAAAACTATTGTTCTGTGATGACTCTATTGTGAGAGGTACACAATTGCGCGACAATGTGAAGGTACTTTTTGATGATGGAGCCAAAGAAGTGCACATGCGAATTGCGTGCCCACCCTTGATTTACGGATGTCCGTTTATCAATTTTACCTCGCAAAAGAGTGATATGGAGTTGTTGACTCGTTGTATGATACAGGATTTCGAAGGTGATGGAAATGCGAAACTAAAGGAATATGCCACTACGGGTTCGCCCGAATATAATAAGATGGTACAGGCTATAGCCGACCGTTTTGGGTTAAGTTCATTGAAATTCAATACGTTGGAGAACTTGGTCGAGGCTATCGGACTTCCTAAATGTAAAGTATGTACACACTGTTTTGACGGAAGCAGTAAGCACACCCTCGAACAATATCCCGAGGAATACAATGAGGGAACAACAGAATAAGATTAAAGGAATACGACGGTTTATAAATCTTTGAGAGGTAGGTCGTCGTTAGAAGATAAGTATTGGGAACGGAGCTTTTGAATCTGTTCCCAATTTTTTATGGTGCCGATGGGACGATTGGCAAAACGTTCGTTCCCGTTTTTGTCAATGCGCTGCATCACTAAATTTACTGTGATTTTGCTGATGTCTTGGCCTGGTATGAAACCAATAACTTCTTCGTCTATATCGTGAGTTTCTCTCAAAAGATCGATGGTGCGAAGTTCGTATATGATGTCGTTTACCAGACTTATCGGTATGTTGCACTCGGTGGCCAAACCTTGTGGAGTGTATGGCGTCATACCTTTCTCAAAACGTTTGCATACCTTCGACATGATCAGCAGTGTAAGAAAATCTCGGTATCTGCGACTGATGTCGCGTACACTATGTGCCGAACTATATTCCTTTACGTTTTGATTGGCATAGCATAAGGTGGCACCAAACAAGCAGATGCTCCATGAAATCTGCAGCCATAACATGAAAAGAGGCAGAGCAGCAAACGAGCCATAAATGGCATTGTAGCCCGTCATCCATATTTGGGAGTGTATGTAGAAATACTGGCTTGCTTGGAATGCAGCGCCCGCCAACATACCGGGGAAGAGAGCAGCAGAGAAGCGCACTTTGGTATTGGGCATATACACATACAATAAGGTCATGGCCAATCCGCAGATGATATAAGGACTTAAGGTGATGAGAACTCGAACCGTGGAGTTGAGCACTTGGTAATCGTGTAGTTCGCCAGCAAAAGTAAGCAAGAAGATGGACAAACCCGAAGTGGCTACAATGAGTATGGGCAGTAAGACGAACACGCCAAGATAGTCAGTAATTCGGCGGTAGATGTTGCGCGAGCGCTTGACATGCCAAATAGAATTAAAAGTACGTTCAATGTTGCCCGTCAACTGCATGAGCGTATAGAGCAAAAGTAACAAGCCTACCCCCAAGAATATACCGTTTTGGGTATGTGCAAGGTATGAGTTGATAAATCCTAATATGGTATCGGTAAATTCTTGATTCATTCCTAGGTTTTCGCGCACCACTTTTTCAATGATGCTGCCTTGTCCTAGGCCACGACCGATGGCAAAAACAATGGCAAGAATAGGAACTGCCGACAAAATAGATGCGTAGGTTAGCGAAGCTGCGTGGGTAGGAAGGTCGCCCTCCAGATACTTACTAACAGACAAAGTGATGCGCTTGAGAGCACCAATGAACATACGTTTAATAAGCGGTAGGGATGCCTCATTGATATGCCATATTCCTTCGGTAAAGAAGTGAATAATGCTGCGAATAATTTGTGCCATACGCGTACCTTAATTATATAATACGACTATGAAAAGAAAAGCAGTCGACCTATAAGCCGGGTTCTGTGCTCAATCCTTTGCAGAAAAGAGTGCTTGCCATTTATCTACACCTGATGTTGCCATTAGGCTCTATCGTTCTACCCTCCGACTCGAGCGGGCCGCCCTCTCTTAATGCGTCGGTATACGCGAACTTTCAACTCCCGGGATGTACGGCTCGAACGTCACCGTCCGACCGGTAAGCTCTTACCTTACCTTCTCACCCTTACCCTGTACCAGACGGGGCGGTTATTTTCTTCTACATTACCTAACCCTTGCGGACTACTTTCCGTTAGAAAGCGGGATGCCCTACGTTGCCCGGACTTTCCTCTTTTACGCGATGAACGTATCAGCGGCAAGCCGGTCGGCTACTTTTCGTAATGCAAAGGTAAAGAAATATTCCGGATGCGCCAATATAGATAGTTAAACGAATGCAAAAATGTCTGCTAGTGACGTTAAGCACTGTAAAGTAGTGTCGTGGTGGGGTTAAAAGATAGTAAAAATATAATTAAAACATACTTGAGCAAGTATTTTGTAGTTATTTTTACGACGGAAATCTTAAAATAGTACGTGATTTTAACAAAACAACAAAATAAAATTATGAAAAAGACAACTATGAAATTGATTGGAACCACCGCCTTAACATTAGGAGGCATTCTTTTGGTGAGTTGTGTGATGAAGGCAGAAACCCCTGTAGAAGCACCACAAACGCAGGTCGTAGCGCCCTCGGGTTTAGTAGATTTAACTACGGCTGCCGAGATGTCGGTGAACGCTGTGGTGTATATAAAAGTTACAACCAATGGTAAAACGCAGACCGTAACCGTGCGTGACCCGTTTGCGGATATTTTTGGTGATTTCTTCGGTTATGGTGGGGGAGGTACTCAACGTAGACAGGTGCAAACACCGCCCCGCCGTTCGTCAGGTTCCGGTGTTATCATTTCTGAGGACGGCTACATTGTTACCAACAATCATGTGGTAAAGGGTGCCGATGAGATTTTGGTAAAACTTAATGACCATCGTGAATTTAAAGCCAGGATTATTGGTTGTGACGAGAACACCGACTTGGCCTTGCTGAAGGTTGAAGAAAAAGGTTTGCCTACATTGCCTATTGGTAATTCCGACGATTTGAAGTTAGGACAATGGGTGCTTGCTGTAGGTAATCCGTTTAACCTCACTTCGACCGTAACAGCCGGTATTGTGAGCGCAAAGGCCCGTTCGTTGGGTGCCAACAGCATTGAGAGTTTCATTCAAACCGATGCTGCTATCAATGCAGGAAATTCCGGAGGAGCTCTAGTTAATGAACGCGGAGAGTTAGTGGGAATCAACGCAATGCTTTATTCCAACACCGGCTCATATTCTGGTTATGGATTTGCTATCCCCACCACCATTATGAACAAGGTTGTGGCAGATCTTAAAGAATATGGAACAGTACAACGTGCAGTGTTGGGTATTGCTGGTGCAGACATGGGTACCTATATTGACAGCGAAAAAGCGAAAGGAAACGAAGTGGATTTGGGTGTATTGGCCGGTGTGTATGTAAGTGAGGTGACAGCAAATTCAACAGCCGGAGAGATTGGTTTACAACAAGGTGATGTGCTGACAGCAATTGACGGAAAGCAAATTTCTACCATGGCCGAATTGCAGGAAGAATTGGCTAAACATAGACCCGGAGATAAGGTAAAGTTCAGTTTTGTACGTGACAAGAAAACATATCAAAAGGAAGGAGTTCTTCGTAATGCACAAGGAACAACAAAAGTTATGGAAAGCGTGGATATGGACCGTTTTGGAGCTGCCCTTCGTCCTTTGAGCGATAAGAACAAAATGGCATTGAATTTACCTTATGGTCTTGAGGTTGCGGCTATTAAACGTGGCAAGATGATGGATGCCGGTGTGGAAAAAGGATTGATTATATTGATGGTTAACGACAAGCCGATGAAGAGCCTAGACGACTTCGAAGAGGCTGTTCGTGAGGCTAATCAATCAAGCGATCGTACGCTCTGGATTCGTGCTGTGACTCAAAGCGGAATGAAGAGAAGTTTCGTGATAGAATTGGATAAGGATGTAGAGAATAAGAAAAAATAGTATTCTTGTTTTTACAGGTATGTCTAAATTTTCGAGAAATATGACGAGCGTCTCGATTATTTTTGCTACCTTTGCATCCTAAACGTGTTCTAGAAGAATGAGACAGCTTAAGATTACCAAAAGTATTACAAACCGCGAGAGTGCCTCTCTTGATAAGTACTTGCAGGAGATTGGTCGCGAGGACTTGATTACAGTTGAAGAAGAAGTAGAATTGGCGCAGCGTATTCGGAAAGGCGATCGCGTGGCGTTGGAAAAACTAACTCGTGCAAATTTGCGTTTTGTGGTATCAGTAGCTAAGCAATACCAGAACCAAGGTTTAAGTTTGCCAGACCTTATCAACGAAGGAAACTTAGGACTAATCAAAGCCGCAGAGAAGTTTGATGAAACTCGTGGTTTTAAGTTCATTAGTTATGCTGTATGGTGGATTCGTCAATCCATTTTGCAGGCGTTGGCAGAGCAAGCTCGTATTGTCCGTCTTCCTTTGAACCAAGTAGGTTCATTGAACAAGATTAGTAAAGCGTTTAGTAAGTTCGAACAAGAAAATGAGCGCAGACCGAGTCCAGAGGAATTGGCAGACGAACTTGATATTCCGGTAGAAAAGATTGCCGATACCTTGAAGGTGGGCAACCGTCACATCTCAGTTGACGCTCCGTTTGTTGAGGGTGAGGACAACAGTTTATTGGATGTTTTGGTTAACGATGATTCTCCAATGGCAGACCGTTCATTAGTAAACGAGTCTTTGTCGCGTGAGATTGATCGTGCCCTTTCTACTTTGACAGATAGAGAAAAGGAAATCATCCAAATGTTCTTTGGAATCAATCATCAGGAGATGACCTTGGAGGAAATCGGCGATAAGTTTAACCTTACCCGTGAACGTGTGCGTCAGATTAAGGAGAAGGCGATTCGTCGTTTGCGTCAGAACACGAAGAGTAAGTTATTGAAGTCTTACTTGGGATAAGAAATTAAGCTAAGAGGATGTACATCCTTTTGAAAAACTATGGAGGAGCAGAAGAGTAAAACTTCTGCTCCTTTTTTATTATAGAAATAATGTGCGTGTAGCCTTTGTCACGGCGATATAAATGCGTATATTTGCATGAAAATTACAAAGATACCTAATATGAAATCAATAAAAGTTTTCGTAGTTTTTTTGCTGTTAGCTCTTACTGCACTTGGTTTATCTGCAAAATCTGATGTGCGTACCACCA
>JAFOXE010000178.1 GCA_017425765.1 Paraprevotella sp.
AATAGGAAATCATTAACTTTGCATGATAATAAACAAAACTTTCGATGGCAATGGTATTTCATTCTAATCATATACAACTAAAACGATTTCTAACAACGTTATTCCTCGTTGTTGCAACCTTGCTAAATCTACACGCCCAACGTGTGAGCGGAACGGTAACCGATGCTGAAACCGGAGAACCTTTGCCATACGTTAATGTGTACTATAAACACGACAAACGTTTGGGCACCACCACTGATATAAACGGGAAGTATTCTCTAACGTCGAACATGGCGCCAGGTGATCTAATCTTTTCCTTTCTTGGATACGACACACATGAGATTAAAGTTAAATATGGTTCGCGTTCTACACACAACGTAAAACTGAGACCGCTTGACAAACTCATGGCGGAAGTAGTTGTAAAACCGAAGAAACAAAAATATAAACGTAAGAACAATCCTGCAGTAGAACTAATAAAAAAAGTAATTGACGCAAAGGGGCGAAACGATTTAAAGCTGAACTCTTTCTATAAATACTACAAATATCAGAAACTTACATTTGCACTAAACGGCATAGATTCCACCCAAGTTGATAGCGGTCCATTGAAGAACCTACCATTGTTGGCTCGACAAGTTGAATTCTGTCCACAAATAGAAAAAAATATTCTTCCGCTTACCTACAACGAAACTTTAACAGAATGTCTGTATAGCAGAAAACCGGAACGTGAACGTGAATACATACGTGGTACAAACTCGGAGGGGCTCAACAATCTTTTCAGCACAGGCGAAATGGTTACTACAATTTTGCAATCTGTGTTTACACATGTGAACATCTACGACAACACAATATATCTGCTAGAACGTCCTTTCACAAGCCCTATTTCCTCAGACAATGCTATTTCATTCTATCAATACTTCATCATGGATACAGTAATGGTAGACGGTGAGAAATGTATTGAAATGAGTTACATTCCACAGAATCCACAAGACTTTGGCTTTTCGGGACGTTTACTTATTCTGGCCGACAATTACCAAGTGAAGCGATGCATTATAAATCTACCCGTACGCACAAGTGTAAACTTTGTGAATAATTTGGTGATTGAACAGGATTTTGCTCTTCAAAGCAACGGACAAAGAATACTTGTTAAAGATAATATGTTTGCCGAATTAGGTGTAGTAAAGAAGCACCGCAACATTATGGTAAAACGAAGTGTGCACTACACTAACATCTGTTTTGACAGTATTCCCGACCATGCCTTCAAAGAAGAAGAACAACTTAGAGAAGGAACCTACGAGAACAAAGACCAAGATTTT
Source organism: Paraprevotella sp. (assembly GCA_017425765.1). Classification (GTDB taxonomy): domain Bacteria; phylum Bacteroidota; class Bacteroidia; order Bacteroidales; family Bacteroidaceae; genus Paraprevotella. The sequence goes on from JAFOXE010000178.1 coordinate 1,293, forward strand.
TGGGCTCAACACCGAACCGAACAACTCACCAAATCGGAAGAGAATATGGCACGTATGCTTGATGAAGCACGACAATCTCCAGTGTTTGGTCCGACGATGTTCATAGCACGTGCCCTAATTGAAAATTATGTAGAAACAGCACCGGCCGGTAAAAAGAATTACGTGGACATAGGTCCTATCAATACAATTGTATCTGATAACTTCATCGAGAATATCCGTTTGCGTGCTAGTGCACAAACCACTGCACATTTCAATCCCAACCTGTTCTTAAAAGGATATGTAGCCTATGGATTTAAGGATAAAAAAGTGAAATACGAAGGTGAAGTAGAGTATTCGTTCCTACGCAAAAAATATTCACCCAATGAATTCCCCAAAAACTCAATTACATTAGCCACAAGATACGATGTAATGACACCGGCCGACCTATTGGCTCCACGCGATAAAGACAATGTGTTTGTTTCATTTAAGACACAAACTGTAGACCAAATGATGTATCTGCGTGAACACCGATTAAAATACGAATACGAATTCAATAACCATTTCGGTTTCAGCACACAACTACGTCATCATCAACAAACGCCTACCGGTTCTTTGTCGTACACCACCATGGCCGGAACTCCTATAAATCGCATTAAGGAAAGTGAAGCAACCATCGCTTTACGATATTCCCCCGGTGAGAAGCTTATTAACTCGAAGCAAAGAAGAATAAGAGTAAACAACAACGCACCAATATTTTCATTTACACATACCACCGGTTTCAAGGGCATCGCAGGAGGACAACACAACTATAACTTTACCGAATTGTCCACCTACCAACGCATTTGGTTTCACTCATTTGGTCGCCTCGACATCAACCTTAAGGCCGGTGCACAATGGAATCAAGTACCATTCCCGTTGCTCATCTTCCCTGCAGCCAACAACTCATATTTCATCACAGACAACATGTTCTGCTTGATGAACAATATGGAATTCCTAAATGACAGATACGCATATGTTGATCTTCAGTGGGACTTGAACGGAAAACTACTTAACCGTATTCCACTTATCAAGCGATTGAAATGGCGAGAGGTTATTGGCTTCAAATCCATGTGGGGTGAACTTACTGAAAAAAATCAAACAGAAATTCATCCCGACAGTGATAAGCTATTCCAAATGCCTTCTCGTAATGGAGAGACCTACACACACATGATGGACAAAGATCCGTACATGGAGTTAAATGTTGGACTTCATAACATCCTAAAAATATTCCGTATAGATTATGTATATAGAATCAACTACCATCAAAATCCAAATGTAAAGAAACATGGTGTACGATTCTGCGTAGAATTCGATTTTTAAGCACAAAACAAGACTATTAAATCATTTATATAAATATGGCTGCACCACTGGCAGAACGAATGCGACCCACTACACTCGATAATTACATCGGGCAAAAACATCTTGTTGGAAAGGGGGCTGTATTAAGAAATATGATAGAAATAGGACGAATACAATCGTTCATCCTATGGGGGCCTCCGGGCGTAGGGAAAACCACTCTTGCACAAATTATCGCGCACAGATTGGAAATTCCCTTCTATACATTGTCGGCTGTAACCAGCGGAGTAAAGGATGTGCGCGAAGTAATACAACGGGCACAAAGTAATCGTTTCTTCAACACGGCAGCCCCAATTTTGTTTATCGATGAAATTCATCGCTTCAGCAAATCACAACAAGACTCGTTGTTAGGAGCTGTGGAACAAGGTATAATCACACTAATTGGAGCAACCACTGAGAATCCTTCTTTCGAGGTTATTCGACCATTGCTTTCACGATGCCAGCTTTATGTACTCAAAAGTTTGGAGAAGGAAGACCTTACACAACTATTGCATCACGCCATCTCGCACGATACGATACTAAAAGAACGTAACATTTCGCTAGACGAAACCAATGCACTACTTCAATATAGTGGAGGAGATGCACGAAAGTTACTTAACATCTTGGAACTCGTGGTGGAATCTGTATCACAAGATGTGGAACTACATATCACCGATGCTATGGTGAAGGAACGACTACAACAAAATCCATTGGCATACGACAAGGGTGGGGAACTCCACTATGATATCATTTCTGCTTTCATCAAAAGCATCAGAGGTAGTCATCCCGATGCCGCAATCTATTGGCTGGCACGCATGATAGAAGGTGGCGAAGATCCGGAATTTATTGCACGACGTTTAATAATATCAGCAAGCGAAGATATTGGTTTGGCTAATCCTAACGCATTACTTATAGCAAATGCAGCATTTGATGCCGTAATGAAAATAGGATGGCCGGAAGCAAGAATTACATTAGCGCAAGCCACCATCTACTTGGCCACAAGCCCGAAGAGTAATTCAGCCTACAACGCCATAAACACCGCATTGCAAGAGGTGCAGCAAAGCGGCAATCTGCCCGTACCATTACATCTGCGTAATGCACCCACCAAACTAATGAAGCAATTAGGTTACGGAGAGGATTACAAGTATCCACACGACTATCCCAACCACTTTGTGGCACAGCAATATATGCCCGACCAACTGAATGGAACACAACTTTGGGAACCACAACCCAATCCGGCAGAACAGAAGCTAACCGAATATATGAACAAACTTTGGAACAAGGGATAGAAACTTTTATCACAAAGAATGATTTCATCCCCATCTTATCCACAAGAATATACAAACTACCATGAAAATAGCCATCTTAACACTACCATTGCACACCAACTACGGCGGTTTGTTGCAAGCACACGCTCTGCAAAAAGTGCTTACACAAAAGGGACATCAAGCCATCGTACTAAATATTGACAGAAAACAGCTTGTATCTCCAACAAAGCAGTTGCTTAATAGTTTTAAGAAAGCTTTATACAAAATACTACCAGGAAAAACGTATACACCCTCGACCAAAGAGCAGATACAAAACGAATACCGTGTCATCGGAAAGTATACACAACCATTCATTGAACGCAACATCACAACATTGCACTACGATTCATTGCGTAAAATCAAAAAAAATAATTTTGATGCAATCATTGTCGGGAGTGATCAAATTTGGCGTCCTCAGTACTATCCGGTAGAGGCTGCCTTTCTTGACTTTGCACAAGGGTGGAACATCCGACGCATTGCTTACGCACCATCGTTCGGTGCCGATACATGGGAGTTCACTCCCCAGCAAACACAAGCATGCTCGCATCTTATCAAATTATTCCACGCTGTTTCTGTACGTGAATCTTCCGGCGTAACACTATGCAATCAGCATCTAAACTATCCTCATGCCACCCACGTAGCGGACCCCACAATGCTGCTACACAAAGAGGATTACGAGCAATTGATTGCACATCTACCTAAACTCGACAGCGATAACCTTATATTTACATATATACTTGACACCTGCGACGAGAAAACACAAATCGTGTCACAACTATGTCAAGATTATAACATGATTGTGCACAACACGGCCAACCCCAACGTAGAAAAGAAAGAACTACCTTTTGAACAACGAATTCAACCACCGTTGGAAGAATGGCTACGAGGCTTCCGCGATGCAAAACTCATTGTAACCGACAGCTTCCATGCCTGTGTATTCAGCATATTGTTCAATAAGCCATTCGTGGCTCTTGGCAACGCCTATCGTGGATTGGGGCGTATAAAATCCTTGTTGGCAACATACAATCTTGAACATCGATTGGTACAGGATGCAAGTCAATTGAGTTCCGATTTACACACACCATTAGCACCCGAAGTGCAAACCATACTTAATGAATGGCGAAAAGAATCCGAAACATTCCTCAACAAAGCCTTACAACCATGAGCAACTCACAACCTCTTGTCAGCATAATCATACCTATATACAAGGCACAAAACACGTTGCAACTATGTGTTGACAGCATTGTAACACAAGCCTACACACATCTTGAGCTTATATTGGTTGATGACGGCTCACCCGATTCTTCGGGCGAACTCTGCGATCGATATGCCTCAAGCGACTCACGCATCAAAGTCATACACAAAGAGAACGGGGGAGTTAGTTCTGCTCGAAACATCGGACTGCAACACGCCACCGGTCAATACATCACGTTTGTGGATGCCGACGACTTTCTCATGCCTGATTACTTTGCACCAGTTACACAATCCGATGCCGACATCATTCTACAAGGATGGACGTGTTTTGGAGATCTTGAAGGACATACAGAACATATCGACAACCGCTGTTACACTAATCCAGAAGAACTAAAAGCATTTATTTCAGCACAATTGCCTACAATGTTTATGCGTACTCCCTGGGGCAAATTCTACAAGCGAAACTTATTAGAAAATATACAATTTAACCCTGCATTGCGCATAGGCGAAGATACCGTATTCTTGTTGCAAGCATTAAGTCGCATTCAAAGTCTATGTGTTTGTCGAACATCTTCCTATAAATATTATTACCGTCAAACGGACAATCGCTATCACATGACACCAAGCGAGACTGCTCGCCATTATGCCGCATTATACAAGGCCTATAAAAGCCTTAATGTAAATGTAACACTTGTGTTGCGACAGCAATTTGAATACTTCATGAGTTTATGCAACCTACAAGAGCATACTCACGAAATGCACAATTGGTACAACCACCACGCAGTGAAGCAGACGTATAAGTTAATTGCGCCTACCATGAATCTAAAAAACAGACTAAAATACAAATGGAATAGCTTGCGAGCTGCATGGGCAGGTAGACCTACAACATAGATATTTCCACCTTATTATATATAAAGGTAGAAACCAAAAGAAAAGGAGTAAATTCTCATGAATTTACTCCTTTGTTGTAGCGCCTACGGGAATCGAACCCGTGTTCCATGCGTGAGAGGCATGTGTCCTAGCCGCTAGACGAAAGCGCCAGATGCAATTTGAAAGTAGTGGCGGAAGCTGGGGGATTCGAACCCCCGGTACGGTTACCCGCACGTCAGTTTAGCAAACTGGTGGTTTCAGCCACTCACCCAAACTTCCTTCCTCCGGTATTGCCTTGTTGCAGGCCTCCCTTTCAAATGCGATGCAAAGGTATGTGTTATTTTTATATTATCCAAATATAATCCATGTTTTTTCTGCAACAAATACAATCTTTTCTTATGACAGACCTTCTATCAAGCCGTTTACGATGTCGATTCGTTCTGCTTGGGGCGATTTTGGCAATCCGGGCATACGCAGAATATCGCCGGCAATAAGCACAATCATCTCTGCACCGCAGTTGATGACGATGTCACGAATATTTATACTGAAACCTGTGGGCACACCATAAGCCTTGGCGTCAGCCGAGAATGAATATTGTGTTTTTGCAATACAAATAGGGTAGTGCGCCACACCAAGTTCGTTGATACGGGCAATCATCTTCTTGGCCTGGGCCGAGAAGGTAACACCTTTTGCGCCATACACTTTCTTACATACGCTTTCTGCTTTCTGCTCAATGCTATCGGTGTCAGCATATGAAAATTGCAATGGAGCAGAAGGTTGGTTATCGATGGTTTTAACCACCAATTCTGCTAATTCTACAGCACCTTCACCGCCTTGTACAAATGCATTATTTACAGCAAAGCCGATGCCCATTTCGGCACAATGCTCACGGCAGTAGTTGATTTCCTCGTCGGTATCTGCAGCATATCTGTTGAAACAAACCACAACAGTTTGTCCAAAGCTGCGCAGATTTTCAATATGTTTGTCAAGATTTTGAAGACCTTGTTTCAAGCCTTCTGCATTAGGCATCTTAATTTCTTCTTGAGGCACACCACCGTGCATTTTCAATCCCTGCGTAGTAGCAACCAATACGGTCAACTTAGGTTGAATACCGGATTTACGGCACTTAATATTATAGAATTTCTCAGCACCAAGATCAGCTCCAAATCCGGCCTCAGTAATCACATAGTCGCCATAGGTCATAGCCAAACGAGTAGCCAAAACTGAATTGCAACCATGTGCAATGTTTGCAAACGGACCGCCGTGCACAAACGCCGGTGTATTTTCAGTGGTTTGTACCAAATTAGGATGCAAAGCATCCTTAAGCAACACACAAATTGCTCCGGCCACGCCCATATCCTTTACGCGAAACGGTTTGCCATCGACGGTTGTACCCAACAAGATGTTCTCAATGCGACGACGCAAATCGTTTTCGTCTTGTGCCAAACACATGATGGCCATAATCTCAGAAGCTGGAGTAATATCAAATCCGCTTTCCATGGTTACACCATTAGTTTTTGCACCCAATCCGGTTACCACATAACGAAGATTGCGATCGTTCACGTCCAACACACGTTTCCATAATATTTCCTTTAGTGCAAAACCTTCGTCGCGATGTTGATAGATGTAGTTATCCAACAAGGCAGCAATCATGTTGTGTGCCGAAGTAATTGCATGGAAGTCGCCGGTAAAATGCAAATTGATTTTCTCCATAGGCAACACCTGTGCATAACCACCACCGGCAGCACCGCCCTTCATACCGAAGCAAGGGCCGAGTGAAGGCTCACGTAAAGCCACCACTGCCTTCTTGTTGATGCGGTTCAAACCAAGAGCCAGACCAATGGACACTGTAGTCTTACCGATACCTGCCTTTGTAGGAGTAATGGCGGTAACCAATATCAAGTTACTCTTCTTGATACGCTCTTCATCTATCAATTTTTCGGGCACTTTTGCCACATATTTTCCGTATAATTCCAACTCGTCTTGTGGGAGATTTAGCTTTTCGGCCACCTCCACAATATTATTCAACGTACACTCGCGTGCAATTTCAATGTCGCTTTTCATTATTATAATGGGATTAAAATATTATTCTATTCAGGTGTTAATTCATAAATCTGTACAAACTTAACACATTTTATCGAGATGATGAAGATAAGTTTCCAAAAAGTATTGCTATTTTTGCCTACAGACAAATGTTAACGACAAAATCTTCACACTATGGAATATTTATCAAATGGAATTATTGAGGTAGCAATCTCGCACAAAGGTGCAGAACTACAAAGTTTGAAGAAGGTGAAGGCTGAACATGAGTACATGTGGCAAGGCGACGAAACCTATTGGAATCGTCAAGCTCCCTTGTTGTTCCCCATAGTGGGCAATGCATGGAATAAGGAAATAATTGTGAACGGGGCGGCTTATCCGATAGATAAGCATGGCTTTCTCAGAGACATGCAGTTCTCGACGCTTCGAGCTGAACGTCTCGAAGTAACTTTGCGAGCATCTCGAAGCAACGACACCACGGTGTCTTTTCCATGGCCTTTTGAAGTAGATGTAACATACTCTATACGCCGAAACGTATTGACACAAAAATGGATTGTAAGAAATACTGGAAATACAACCATGCATTTCCAGATAGGAGGGCATCCGGGATTCAACCTTCCGGACTACAAGAGCACTGACGAGTTGCACGGCTATCTCTCATTCAACAAAACCAACCAACTGACCAGTGCGGTGATACGTCCGGGTGGATATGTAAACGGCGAAGATTATAAAATAGATTTGACCGATGGCAGGTTGCCACTAACCAATCACACCTTCGATTGCGACACGATATTAGATTGTACCGGCTTGTTGAACAGAGTAACCATACATGATAAAAACAACAAACCCTATCTAACCACTATTTTCCAAACACCCGTATTAGCATTATGGTCGCCATGCGGAGGAAATGCCCCGTTTGTGTGCATCGAACCATGGTATGGATGTTGTGCCGATGAAAACACACCATGCGAATTTTCCAATCGCCGCTTCATGAATCATCTTGAACCTGGACAAGAATTTGTAGGGGGAATGGAAATTATTGTGGAATAACACCAAGAAGAAATAATCTAATACATCATATTGTTCTTGGATTATAGCTTTTATCTTATGCATAAAATTGGTGCGTGACGGGACTACATCAATCCTTACACGCACCAATTTTTGTGTATAGATATTATGTTACTTCTTGCTGAGTGAGAGGATCACAGTGAAGGTTTCGAAGGTTTCCATAAACTCTTTCTCAAGGGCTACAATCTGAGCAGCATCGAGTTTCAATCCTGCGTTTTCCTTCTCTACGAGCTCCACCATACCGCCCAACCATGCGGCTTGTTTTGGAATGATGATGAACAGACGGTCGCCATCCTCATCGGGAAACGATGTAGCATTTACCTTGTACGAACCACCTTCGTAAAGGTCGAATGTAAGGTTGTTGCCCTCAAGGGTGTAGTTCTTTACTTTAGATTC
>JAFOXE010000179.1 GCA_017425765.1 Paraprevotella sp.
CTAACAGTGCTGGCGATGCGGTGTCATACTTTAAGGCCGGTTTGTATCTAGACAATGCCGTAGAGGCACTTGTAACCAATGGTCAAATGACACTAGGTATCAAGAGCGAGTCAAGAACCGGAGCTAATTGGGGTTCATTCCGTAACTTCCGTTTGTATTATTATGGCATAGACCTTACAGAGCTAAAGAATACATTAGCGGAATTGAAGACTGAAGCTCTTAATTACATTCAGTCAGGTGGTAATCCAATGAACTACTATTTGATGGCCTTGGAAACTGCATACGGCAATGCGGAAGCGGCAACAGACGGAACTCAAGCCGAAATAGAGAAGGCTACAGAAGATTTGAGCGTAGCTTTGACAGAAGCAAAGGCTTCGGAAGAGGTTAAGCAAAAGGTAATGGCGGCCGCGGCATACAACAACGCCATAAAGGATAATGCAGAACCTGTTTCAGCTGATCCCGATGCATATTCTGCTGCCATCACGAAGGTAAGTTTGCTACAATGGAGTGAAACTGCAACAATGGAAGAGGCCGAGGCGGCTCTTGCTGAACTTGAGGCTGCACGTCAGGTTTTTGTGATGGGTGCTTTGCCTATGGATCCAACCAATGGTTTCGACCTAACCTTCATAATTAAGAATGCCGGTTTTGAAGGCGGCATGAAGACAACTGAGTGGGCTACAATGAACGAGCCTAACGATTGGACTGTGGCTGCAGTTACCGAAGGACATAAAGACGGAGCATTGCAATCGGCAACTCCTTCTGAAGGAACAAGCTATTATAATGCTTGGGCCGGTACATTGAAATCAATGGATTTGTATCAAGAAATTGCCAATCTTCCTGTGGGTAAATATCGTTTGACTGCAGATGTACGTACAGAGAAGGCAGAGCAAATTACCAATCAAGGTGTATATGCCACACCATTTGGTGGAACTACTGTTAAGTCGGCAACCTTGACCGGCGTGGGTTCTCCTTGGGACGGAAAAGAGGCATGGCAAACTTTGTCGGTAGAGTTCAATGTGATTGCCGAGGGTTCTAATACCCGCATTGGTATTTCTTCTACAAGTACAACCGGTGGCTCTGCAGGTTGGTTCCAAGTGGACAACTTTACGTTGACAAGTTTGGGTGTAGACCTCACAGAGTTGAAAACCGCATTGACCGATTTGAGAGCCGAAGTGGCTGCTTATATCATGGGTGGTGGTGCTCCGATGCCTTATTATATGATTGCTTTGGATGAGGCTAATACGAATTCAGGAAGTGTGTTGACAACAGGAGGAAGAGAGCAACTTCAACAAGCAACCTCCGACTTAAGCGCAGCCTTTGCCGAGGCAAAGAAGTCTGAACCAATTGGTAAGGCCTTGACTAACGCCGTGCAATTGTGCTGGAATATTTTGGATAATGCCAATGTAATCTATTCTGATCCGGCAGCTTATGAGGAAGTGGGTATCGCAGCAAGCAATTTAGCCATGAGCGAATCGACAACAATGGAAGAAGCTGAAACTGCTATTGAGAATCTAGAAACAGCACGTCGTGAGTTCGTAATCGGTGCCACTCCAAAAGATCCTTCAGTGTGCACATTCGATATGACTTTCATGATAGACGATGCTGCAGTAACTGATGCTGCGAAGTGGACAAATGGTCGCATCGGTAGTGGAGAACAATATGGTGGTGCTCCGGATAACAAGTATTTGGATATATGGAACAGCAAGACCGACATGAGCAGAGTCATTACAGAACTTCCTGACGGTATTTATGTGTTGACTGCAGCAACTCGTGCCAGTGCCGATGTTGCCGAAGCATACATCTACGGACAAGGTTTGGACGAAAAGGTTACAGCAGCTACTCATAAAGTAGGTAACTCTGGTAACGAACTTGGTGGCGGTTGGGATTGGACCACAACCGATAGCATCCTTGTAGCCGGTGGAAAGTTGACAATCGGTTTCTATGCAGATGCAAGCAACAGCAAGTGGGCCGGTGCCGACGACTTTAAGTTGATATTGGCTCGTGGCTTGAACGACGAAGAAATGATGCAAATGGAATTGGCTAAGTTTGAACAAGCTCAAGAGGAATTGAAGGCTCTTATTGCCGAAGCACAAGCTTTGATTGACGACGAAACCAACATCGGTACAGGTGCATTCCAACGTAATCAAGAAGATTTGGATTTCTTGCAGACGTGGGTTCAATATGCACAACCTATGGCAACAGGCTCAATTGGCGACGTAGGTGGAGCAGAAACGGTTAACATGTATGCAAGTTACGTTTCTATGGGTATCAACTATGCTAAGATGTTGAATGCTCCTACAACAGATGAAGCATTCGAGGTGAAGATTACCACAAACGATTCATACGTGTTTAGAAACTTGCCTCTGACTTTCCAAGAAGATGGTAAGGGTGGTGCATTCTTCAATACAAAGATGAACAATCGCAACTATGCACAAAGTGTAATCTTTACAGCTACAGGCGAGTTGAACGAATACACTATGTCTACAGTAAATGCAGCAGGTCAGATGGTTTACATCGCTACCAACAAGACTGCAAACAATGAAGGTAATACATCTCAAATCCGTTTGACCAACGATGCCGAGAAGGCTTTGAAGGTAGTGGTAGAGCGCACAGCAGAGGAAGGTCTCTATAAGTTGTTCAACACTGAAGCAAAGGCATACTTGGGTTGCCAAGACTCAAATGCAGAAAAGAATGGTGGCTTGTACACTACAAACTCTCACAGCACATTCACTATTACTTCTGTGGATAAGGTGAAGGTTGAAGTGAATATTACAGAAGCCGGATGGGCTACATTGATGTTGCCATACGCTGCAGAAATTCCTGCCGACCTAACCGTATACACTTGTCAAGAAGCAGCCGCAGCAGAAGGTGGATACTCAGTATTGACCTTGACAGAGGTGGAATCTATCGAGGCCAACAAGCCTTATGTAGTATCAGGTGCTGACGGTACTTCTGCAACCTTCGAAGGTTGGGGTGCTGCATACGCTATGGAATACTCTAACGGTATGCTCACCGGTACATTCGCCGAGAAGACTGCTGCTGCAGGTTCATACGTATTGCAAAACCAAAATGGTATCGTGGGCTTCTACTTGGTAGAGGAAGGTGCTGAGCCAACCGTTAAGGCTAACCGTGCATGGATGAATTATTCTGAGGCTGCCGGTATTAAGGCATTCGTCTTCGACGGTATGTTGACCGGTATCTACCAAATTGAAAGCAACGATGCATTGGTGGATGTATATACATTGCAGGGTGTATTGGTTCGTAAGGACGTGAAGAAGAGCGCTGCATTGAAGGGCTTGAACAAGGGTGCTTACATCGTAGGTGGTGTAAAAACTTTGGTAAAGTAATCAAGGGCTTCTAAACTCATGTATAACTTAAAACGTAATAGTAATATGAAAAAAGAATATATGAGCCCTGCGGCAGAACTACACCGCATCGAGGCAGAAGGAATGATGGCCTTGTCAATTGTACAAGGTGGTACAGCCGATCCTGAAGGCGAAGTGCTTGTAAAAGGCGAAGGCGATTGGAATATTTGGGCCGGAAAGTAGTGTCCGGTCGGATTCCGACAATAAATAAACAGAGGGTGCACCATCGGTGCATCCTCTGTTGGTTTTTATGTAAAAGAAACGAGCAAGTGACAATACTCCCTCGCCACTTACACCTTATTATATATATAGGGATACAAAAAAGCCCTCTTGCAGTGAAGAGGGCTATGGGGAGTTATCAGTGTTGTAACAAAAAGGCTTCGGCTATGGGTAAGAAACGATCATGGCCCTCAGCGTTAAGATGGGCCGTGTCGGTAAGGCCTTGACTGGGTTGGAAGTAACGTCGGCGGAATTCTTCGTCGGTAACATATATGCCGCTTCGACGAGCTGCATCGAACACGGGTATACCATAACTTCCACATACCTCAAGCATGGCATCGACAACTTGTTGGCGAGGACTGCCGATGAAGTTGTGACACGTCCATGGAGTAAAAAAATAGATGCGACCCTCTGGATAACGACGGATGAGGCCCATGCAAAGTTCAGAAAGTCGGCTCTTGAATATGTCAAGGCCTCCAATAGAGTCCAACTTGTTCGAGTCGTTATGGCCGGCAATCACAACTACATAATCCAAACTATCTGGCATCTCTTTATAGCGGATGTACATGGCTTGGCCCCAGCGTGGACTGGTATAGGCAATGCTGCTGCCGTTTCGACCGTGGTTGAAGTAGGTCATGCCGTATTTAGCTGCAAATTTGTAGTGCCAGGTGTGCTGGTAGGGTTGCATGTGGTTGCGCACATAGCTGTCGCCCAAGACTCCAATGCGTTTGCCCTGCAAGGCCGATGTCGCCATGGGGCATACAGTGTTGTGCTGTGGACATGGTTGTGCACACAACTGCGCACGAGAAGGGATGTTCAGAGCACAGATAAGAGCTACAGATAGAAAAAGTTTTTTCATTATATTGGAGTTAGATTGTGTTATGCGAGATTAGTAGTGCACTTAAGTGCTAAAAGAGAAAAAGCTGAAAACATTTCTGTCTTCAGCTTTTTTCTGTACCCAGACCCGGGATCGAACCGGGATGGGTTGCCCCACTGGTGTTTGAGACCAGCGCGTCTACCGATTCCGCCATCTGGGCGCTTCTCTTTCGATTGCGAGTGCAAAGATAGAGCCTTTTTCTGATGTGTGCAAGTGTTTGTCCGTTTTTTTATTAAAATTCTTCTTGTTTTTGACTTTATGAGGGGCGCAAACAGTGGAAATGGGGTGTATGGAGTGATTTATTTTGCTGTATTTTTGTGTTTTTTAGAACCTAATCTTTGTTGAGATGATAAAATCGGCTTATCTTAGCAGAAAGCAAGCAAAAATCTAATTACATGAAGAAATCACTCAATAATTATTGCGTTATCTTGGCCGGAGGCATTGGCAGCAGATTGTGGCCGGTGAGCCGTGTACACAAACCCAAGCAGTTCTTGGATTTATTTGGTACAGGACGCACACTCTTGCAGCAAACCTACGACCGATTTGCACACTTTATAGATCCTGCCAACATATACATATCCACCAATCAGGAATATGTGGATCTGGTATGCGAACAATTGCCGCAGGTGCCTGAGGAGAATATTTTGTCGGAACCCATTCGCCGAAATACCTTGGCTAGTGTGGCTTGGGCTACGTCACTCATCCATCATAGATGTCCGGAGGCTAACATTATAGCTTCGCCTGCCGACCAAATGATTGTCGATGAGGGAGCATTTGGCGAAGACATCTTGGGTGGACTTGATTTCGTGGCTCAGACAGAGGCCCTACTTACTGTTGGCGTAAAACCCACACGTCCCGACACGGGATATGGTTATATTCAAGTAGGAGATGCGGCTGATTCAGAGGAATTGGCTTTAGTGAAATATCTTGGCGAGCAACCATCAAAAGGGAAATTGATAGAAAATGCACCCATCTTTGCCCGAGTGAAATCGTTTACCGAGAAACCGGAATTAGAATTCGCTAAGATGTTTGTAGAGAGTGGAGAATTCTATTGGAATACGGGTCTGTTTTTATGGAATGCCGATGTGATGATAAGGGCTATTGTAAAATTAGTACCTAATTATGCCGATGAAATCCGCGAGGTAGAGGAGTTGGACGAGAAAAGAGAGGCGGGATGCATGCCGGAGTGTTTCTCGGCATTGCCTAATTTGTCGTTAGACTATGGAATCTTAGAACGTAGCGAAAACGTGTATGTGCAGCAAGGTAGATTCGGCTGGGCTGATCTGGGTAACTGGTGGTCGCTACACGATGACGCCTTGTCGGATGAGGATGGGAATGTGGTGCTTAATACCGAGGCAATGCTATATAAGTGTAAGGGAAATGTTATTCGTTTGCCCGAAGGACGTATAGCAGTTTTGGATGGATTGGAGAACTTTGTGGTGGCAGAAGAGGGTAACGTGTTGATGATATGTCCGAAAAGCGATGCGGCATCCATGAGAAGAATGATGACCGATGCTCAAATGAAATTAGGAGAGGAGTTGGGATAGAATCTAAAATGTTTACTACATAATAGTGTGAAAAGAAAAAGACGCAGCGGGAAATCCTGCTGCGTCTTTGCTTATTCAAAATGATTTGCTATCGATTCGGCGATGGCCTTGAATTCATCGGCACTGAGGCTGAGCTTAGGGTTGGTGAACAACATGTCTTTCTCACTCTGCATGGGGATGAGATGAATGTGAGCATGGGGGACCTCCAAACCGAGCACTGC
>JAFOXE010000180.1 GCA_017425765.1 Paraprevotella sp.
GAAGATTCGATGATGAACGCATTGTCTGCATTGAAGTTAAGGCCTTGTATTTGGGGTAGAGAGTCGGATGGTGCTGTAAAATAGACCGTAAATTTGTTGGGTACGGGACGTTCCATTTTTATCAGATGGCGGTCTTGTCCTTCTTCAATAAATGCACGCAAGACGATGTTGTCAGGATAGAAATGAGTGTACGGCACCTGCTTGATGGTGTCATAGTAAATACTATCTACCCACACTGTATCAAAGCGAACATCGGGGGCACACGATGTTTTAATAATGGTGGAGTCGAAGGCCAGTGCCTCGTTCTTTTGATTAAATGTATAATTTCCGTCGGCGTCTTTAAGGGCAAATATGCGGTATTTACCGGGGGCAATGCCTTTGATGGTAAAACGTCCTGACCCATTTGTGCGCGATACACGTTCAAGAGGTTTGCTGGTAAAGGCGCTGTCGGCATGGTCGGAGTATAGTCCAACAAGGATGCCTTTGATGGGTTCAAGATTCTCGGCATTGAGTACATTCCCGGAGATTTCCATCGTGTCAATGTGGTTGCCGGTTGAGAATGAATAGGTATATAACCCAAGCGGATTGCCTTCGTTGTTGTCTACAATGGCATTGCCAAAGTCGATGGTATAGGTGGTGTTGCTTTGTAGAGTGTCGTAAAGCTCAATCTTCACTTTTTTGCCTTCGGCTCTGATGTTGGGAGCTTCTTGTTGTGGGGGCGATACTACGATGTTTTCGTTGGCATTCTCTAGCTTGACGTATTCATCAAATAAGATAGCAAGTTTCTTTCTTGTTATGCCCACCGCCTTGTTTTCGGGGGTGCATCGTACCACTGCAGGAGGTGTTTGGTCGTAGGGCCCTCCATCGGGTGAGCCGATGCTGGCACATGCTGCCATCACAAGTGCGATGACGAGCGTGGCAACGAATACTTTTGTAGTATGCATCATGAGTTCATGTCGATTTTAGTGGTTCATTTCGAGGATTTCCTCTATATGTACACGGTTGTTGCTGAGGCGAGGCACCTTGTGTTGTCCGCCCAACTTTCCTTTGGCTTTCAACCAATCGTTGAACAAGTTTTTGCGTGCCACAACGATTTCCAAAGGCTGCAAGGTGATGTCCTTGTAACGTTTGGCCTCATAGTCGGAGTTGATTTCTTGTAGGGTGTTGTCCAAAATCTTGGCAAACTCATCAATGGATTGAGGCTCTTTTGCGAATTCAATAACCCATTGGTGCTTGCACTTGCCTTGGGCATCCATAAAGATGGGGGCGGCGGTATATTCTAACACTTGTGCGCCGGTTTCTTTGCAAGCACGTGCCAATCCATTCTCGGCGTTGTCTACGATGAGCTCCTCACCGAAGGCATTGATAAAGAATTTGGTTCGTCCGGTAATAATGAACTTATAAGGATTGGTTGAAGTAAACTTCACCGTGTCGCCAATCATATATCGCCACATACCGCTGCTGGTACTAATCATCATAGCATAATTCTTTCCTGTTTCTACGCCCCATAGTGGTACAACGGTTGGGTTCGGGCTGTCGAACTCGTCCATAGGTATGAACTCGTAGAATACTCCGTAGTCAATCATCAGCAACATGGCCGGGTCAGCAGGATCGTTTTGCAAACCGAAGAAACCTTCGCTTGCGTTATACGTTTCCATATAGTGCATATTCGGGCTGGTGATAAGGCGTTTGTATTGCTCGCGATAGGGGGTAAAGGCTACGCCACCATGGAAGAATACTTCCAAGTTAGGCCATACTTCTTCAAGGTGTGTTTTGCCACTCAACTCCATTACGCGGGTGAGCACAGAAAGCATCCATGAAGGAACACCGCTGATGTTGCTCACATTCTTGTTCATGGCCTCGCGAGCGATGCGGTCGCGCTTGATTTCAAAGTCGCTCAGCAAAGCCGTTTGTTTCTTTGGTACGCGAATCATGTTTACCATCGGGTTGATGTTCTCGATTAGTATAGCACTGAGGTCGCCCACGAGGCTGTTGGGAAGGTTGTAATTGGGTGCGTGACTACCACCTAAGATGAGGGCACGACCATCAAATATACGACTTTGGGGATTGTTGCCAAGATATAAAGTCACCGCGTCGGTGCCTCCGGCGTAGTGTGTATCGCGTAATCCGTCTTTGCTCACAGGGATAAACTTGCTCTTGTCGTTGGTGGTACCGGACGATTTTGCATACCATCTTACTTGTCCGGGCCACAATATGTCGCGTTCGCCTTGGCGCATGCGGTCGATGTAATCTTTAAGTTCCTCGTACGTGTTTACGGGAGAACTTGCGGCAAAACCTGCATAGTCTTTGATGTTGCTGAAGTTATGATTTTTACCCCATTCCGTATTTTTAGCTTTGTTGAGTAGGGCACGGAGGGTTTGCATCTGCAGGGCTTCGGCTTGAGTATCGTATTTTTCTATGCTCTTTTGACGGGGAACAAAGAAGTTCCTGATAATCCCGGTTACGCTCATATTTGCTTGTTTTAGTTCGTGAAACAACGGTTATTTTCTACAAAAATAGTGTAAACTTTTGATACTTTTGTAGATTACACAGATTTTAATACGCCTGTATTTTATATCCAACTAATAATCAAGCGTTTATGACATGCGCATGTGATACCCCTTCACACGTACGTGTGGAGGCATACTACACGTACGCCTTGTGCGCACGAGTTGTACGTGTCTTTTTGGTTACATCAAGGTGTGTGTAGAGGGGTACGATGAAATGACCTTAGGACGTCAGATGTCTTAAGGATTTAAGATGAAAATACGAAAAAAATGAGATGTGTTACGATTGGTTTTCAGAAGCAAAGGCTTGTTCTTCTGCCTGGGCAATGACTTCTTCTTTGCTTAGCCTTTTGGGCTTCATGCTCACGTCGTCAAAACTTATTCCCATGTCGGCAAGGGTATCGGTTTCTTCGGTAACTTTTGGGGATTCAGGCGATAGCTCTGCTACGATTTTTTCTTCTTCCTTCTTAAGAGAATTAACCTTTACTTCTTCGGTAGTATTGGGCACTGCAAACGCAGGTTCGGTCTCCATCGCGGTGCGTTTTGCTTTAGCCTCAAAAATTTCGTTGTGAAGTGTGAGGTTTTTCTTCAATGTTTCAAGGGTTTCTTTGGCGGCAAGTTGCTGGCTCTCTCTCTTGGAGTATCCTTTTTTCTTTCCACACTCTATGCCTTCAACAAGTACTTGAGAAACAAATATTTGCGTAGCTTTATTTTCATATCCTTGTTCAATGAGTTTGAATTCCACCTTCAAATGATTGCGTTGAGCCCACTCTAACAATTTGCTTTTGAAGTTGACTTCTTTGTATGCCACCTTGTCGATGTCGATAAGACGCTTTAATATCTGCTTTTCCATAAAGTGCATGCAGTGTGCATAGCCACGGTCAAGATATATGGCACCGATTAGGGCTTCAAAGGCATTGCCGTACATGTAATTGTTGTGCGATGCCGTTTGTGTGGAAGTTTTAATTAGTTTGTCGAGCCCAATCTCCAAGGCGATTTTGTTGAGGGTTTCTCGCTTTACAATGTTGCTGCGCGTATTGGTTAAGAAACCTTCGGGCTTGTTCTTGAAATGATGATATACAATATCACCTACTACAGCGCCCAGCACGGCGTCGCCTAGAAACTCAAGTCGTTCGTTGTTGAGCCACCCCTTTTTGCTTTTAATCGACGATGATTTGTGTCGGACTGCCTGCTGGTATAGCTCTATATGCCTAGGCAAAAATCCTAGGATATTATAAAAAGAAGAATAAAGTTCCTTGTCCTTGCGGAAAGGGAACTTTATTCTTTCTATTATTTCTTGTAGAAACACGATTTATTCGGCGTACTTCTTGAAGATGACACAAGCGTTGTGTCCACCAAAACCAAACGTATTGCTCAATGCTGCGCGAACAGGACGTTCTTGTGCCTTGTTGAAGGTGAAGTTTAGATTGTAGTCTATTTCTTCATCCTTATCCTCTTCGTCATGATTGATGGTTGGAGGCACAATGTCTTCTTTCACAGCCATGATACAAGCAAGCGCTTCTACTGCACCGGCAGCACCTAGCATGTGGCCAGTCATAGACTTAGTTGAACTGATGTTCAATTTGTAGGCGTGCTCGCCAAATACGGCTTTAATGGCTCTTGCTTCTGAAATGTCGCCCACGGGAGTGGATGTACCATGCACGTTGATATAGTCTATATCTTCGGGTTTCATTTCAGCATCTTCAAGTGCGTTTTGCATCACCAACTTCGCGCCTAAACCCTCGGGATGAGATGCTGTAATGTGGTGGGCATCGGCAGACATACCTGCGCCGACCATCTCAGCATAAATCTTGGCACCGCGAGCTTTAGCGTGTTCCAACTCCTCAAGGATGATACATCCTGCTCCTTCGGCAATCACAAAACCGTCACGGCTTGCGCTAAACGGACGTGAGGCACGGGTAGGATCGTCGTTGCGAGTTGAAAGGGCCTTCATAGCGTTGAAACCTCCAACACCGGTTGGCCAAATACCTGCCTCCGAGCCACCAGTAACTATAGCGTTGGCTTTTCCCAATCGAATCAAGTTAAATGCATCGGCTAATGCATTTGTAGATGATGCACAGGCAGAGGTTGTGGTATAGTTGGGACCGTGGAAACCATACATAATTGAGATGTGTCCGCTAGCGATATCTGCAATCATCTTAGGTATAAAGAACGGGCTGAATTTAGGGCCGAGTTCCTTTCCTGTAAGTGCGTAACCGCTAACTTCTTCTTCAAAGGTATTGATTCCACCGATACCTACACCCAATACTACTCCGATTCGGTTCTTGTCCACAGTTTCAATATTCATACCTGAATCTTCCACTGCCATCTTCGCCGAAGCGATAGCAAATTGAGTGTATAAGTCCATTTTGCGTGCTTCTTTGCGGTCGATGTAGTCGGCTGCGTTGAAGTCTTTAACTTCGCATGCAAAGTGGGTTTTGAAGAGGGATGCGTCGAAATGCGTAATAGGCCCAGCTCCGCTCACACCATTTACCATGTTCTTCCAAGTCTCCTCGGCAGAATTTCCCAATGGTGTAACTGCACCAAGCCCTGTTACTACAACTCTTTTCAATTCCATCTTAGTGGGGGATAGGTTTACTTTCCGTTAGCTTCGATATAAGCGATTGCATCACCTACAGTACCGATTTTCTCAGCTTGATCGTCGGGGATGCTGATACCGAATTCCTTCTCGAATTCCATAATCAACTCTACGGTGTCCAAAGAGTCTGCACCGAGGTCATTAGTGAAACTTGCAGTTGCTACTACTTCTGCTTCATCTACACCTAGTTTATCAACGATGATAGCTTTTACTCTTGATTCAATTTCAGACATAATTGTAATGTTTTAGTTATAATTTGGTTAATAAGTAGTTCTTATCTTGTGCAAAGGAAAGGCTTTTTATTGTTTTATGCAAGCAAACCCGCAAAAATGTTCGCATAATTTGCACAAAACAAGGTGATTTGTGCATATTTTTGCCTTTGTTGTTTGGGAAAGTGACGCTCGTGTGCTTGATTTGTACCGTAGGTGTGGTGAAAATCAGATGCTCGTGTTGTTGCTTCGAGGTGTACATTTTGAAACAACGAGGCGAGCGTGTAGAAGGGCTACAGATGCTCGCGTCTTAGAGGATAATCGCCGCGCAACTTTTCAAAATTTTCCGGATGTTGTTTCAAACGATTGCTGTCGTGGTGTGGATTGTAGAGTTGTAGGGAAAGTTCTTCGGCATCGGAATCGGGGATAAAGGTTGAGGGCAATGCAGGGGCTTCAATATGAAACTCCGCTTCAATACCGAAGTGGTTACAGATGGCTTCCAACGACATTCTTGTGGCATTTGCTTTTCCGTCGGCCGAGTAGCCTGCAATGTGTGGAGTACCTATATATACCTTATTTAATAATGATAGGTTCAAGTGAGGCTCGTTTTCCCATGTATCGATGATGGCTTCGCTTACTTGTTTTTTTTCAATAGCCTTCAATAGGGTTGTATTGTCTACAACTTCTCCGCGACCGGAGTTGATGAGTACGGGTTGTTTTTTCAGACGTTCAAAAAAGGTTTCGTCAGCAAGATGATAGGTTGGGAAGTCGCCCGTTTGAATCAGTGGCGTATGGAACGTAATGATGTCGGCTTCGTCTTGTATCTGTTGCATATTGCAGAACTTTATTTCCGACTCGCCTTTCTCTTTAAGAGCTCTCGGGGGGTCGTTCAACAAAATGCGAACACCTAGCGGAGCAATAGCCTTCTGTACGGCACTGCCTACATGGCCCACTCCCACAATGCCTATCGTGAGTTGGTTCAATTGAAACCCTCTCTCACGTTTCAAGAGCAGTAGACAAGAATGTATGTACTGCGCCACGGATGTGGCATTACATCCCGGGCAATTCGTCCATTTGATGCCGGCCTCTTGTAAATATTCCGTATCAATATGGTCATATCCGATGGTGGCCGTAGCGATAATTTGTACACGGCTTCCTTCTAACAGATTGCGGTCGCATCGTGTTCGGGTGCGCACAATTAGTATGTCGGCATCTCGAACGTCTTCGGCACCGATTTCGTTTCCGGGAAGATACACCACGGTGTCGGCAATCTTTTCTATACTTCCTTGAATATAGGGGATTTTATCGTCTACAACTGCTTTCATGGTGCAAAGGTACATACTTTTTTATCACATAATAATTGCTCGTTCAAAAAACTTTGTTTAGTTTTGCAAAAGTATATAAATAAAATCTACGAGTATGACTTTTACAGAACTATGTAACCCTATCTTTGTACAGGTTATAAACGACTATCACAAGACGGACAATGTTGACACTCCGATTGCGAATCCTTATCCCGAAAAGACCATCGAACACGATTTGTATCTAAAGAACTGGATTGATACAGTACAATGGCATTTCGAGGACATCATCCGCGATCCACAGATAGACCCGGCTGAAGCTTTGGTTTTGAAACGTCGTATCGACAAGAGCAATCAGGACCGTACTGATTTGGTAGAGCTTATAGATAGCTATTTCTACACCAAATACAATGACATTAAGCCTGCGGCTGATGCCACAATCAACACCGAAAGTCCGGCATGGGCTGTAGACCGTCTTTCTATTCTTGCGCTCAAGATTTTCCATATGCGTGAGCAAGTAGAACGTGCCGACGCATCGCCTGAACACAAGGCTCAGTGCCAAAAGAAGTTGAATGTTCTGCTTGAACAACAAGTGGACCTTTCATCTGCAATCGACCAATTGCTGGCCGACATCGAGGCTGGTCGCAAGTATATGAAGGTGTACAAGCAGATGAAGATGTATAACGACCCTGATACCAATCCGGTATTGTACGCAAAGAAATAATTCCTCCCGCTCAGCGTAGCAGGAGACAGAACTTGGTGGATGATGAAACATTTGTTGGTGGCTCGTTTTTCTGCATTAGGTGATGTGGCGATGACGGTGCCGGTCATTGCGACGGTGGCACGTCAGTATCCCAACCTGCAAATTACTATGGTAAGCAGGAAACACTTTGGGCCTTTATTCGAGGCATTACCATCAAATGTACACTTCATCGGGGTCGACCTAAAAAAGGAATATAAAGGAATTTTAGGAATAAAGCGTTTGGCGTCCGATTTGGACGTCAAACGCTTTTCTGCATTTGCAGATTTGCACGATGTGTTGCGTACCAAGTTTCTACGTTTGGTGTGCCGCTTGCACGGACTTCGTGTAGAGCATCTTAAAAAAGATCGTGCGGCTCGTGCTGCTTTAACTCGCGAAAAGGACAAGAAACTTGTACGACAACCTTCGGTGTTCTCTAAATATGCCGATGTGTTTGCGCGTTTGGGTTATCCTATTAGCCTCACGTCCGATTGCTTCACGATGAGGAATGAGGTTGACTCTAATCCTCAATTCTCCATTGAAATACCAACAAAGGGTGGCAACCGTTGGGTGGGCATTGCTCCATTTGCTGCCCATGCCGGCAAGGTGTATCCGATGGAGCAAATGGAAAAAGTAGTGGAACTGCTCTCTACTCAAACCGGCGTGCAAACCTTTTTGTTCGGGGCGGGTACTAAGGAACGTGCCGTGTTGGAGTCATGGCAGGAACGTTATCCCAAGACCCTTTCTATTGCAGGCCGATTGAAGTCAATGGGCGAAGAGTTGCAGCTGATGTGCAACCTTGATGTGATGTTGTCCATGGATTCGGCCAATATGCATTTGGCCTCGTTGGTACAAACTCCGGTCGTATCCGTATGGGGTGCAACGCATCCTTATGCCGGTTTCATGGGTTGGAATCAAAACGAAGATAATGCTCTTCAAGTCGATCTTCCGTGTCGTCCATGTTCTATCTTCGGGAACATTCCTTGTCATCGCGGTGATTACGCATGTTTAACCCGCATTACTCCACAACAAGTCGTAGATAGATTAGCTCAAGTGGCGCAATTCAACCTTGCTTAACATGAAGATTGTTGTAAACCCTACATACAAAGCTTACGAATCCTTTTTCAAGGACTTACCTTCTCGTTTCGAGCGAGAAGGTATCTCGTTGCATCGCGGTCGTAATCAGGTGAAGCAATTTGAATTGCCCGACGGAACGCCTTGTGTTGTAAAACGATACAAGGTGCCTCACTTGTTACAACGTATTGTTTATCGATGGTTTCGACCTTCCAAGGCCCAGCGAGCCTACACATTTGCACTTCGATTGGTCGATATGGAGATAGATACACCTACACCGATGTGCTACATAGAGAAGTCTTCTGGACTTTTATTTGCCGACAGCTATTTTGTGAGTACACGATGTGATTACCCACCGCTCTACCCCGTATTGTTCGAGGTTGAGCAATTTGATCCTGAATTGGCTTCCTCTTTAGCCGGCTTCTTGGTGGAGATGCACCAAAAAGGATTTCTCCATGGCGATTTGAATCTGACCAATATTCTTTATCATGAAGGCATTGATGGCGAAGTGAAATTTACGGTGATTGACACCAATCGTTCTCATTTCATTGAAGAACCCACGAAAGAGCAGTGCTTGCATAATTTGGTGCGTCTTACTCATCGTCATGAACTCATGTGTTTTGTGGTGAAGGACTACGCTCGTTTGCGTGGTTGGGATGTGGAAACATCATGGGAAAAAGTCCATGTCGATCTCATCGCCTTTGAGAAAAAGGAAGAGCGTAAACGCAAATTGAAACGTAAATTACGGAAATGAAAAAAATTCTCTATATCCTTTTGTTTTGTGGGTGGTATGTAATGTCGTTGCTGCCCTTACGCGTTCTATATCTGTTTTCCGACCTCATGTTTCCCGTAATGTATTATGTGGTACGATATAGACGTGAAATTATTCGTGAGAACATCACCAACTCTTTTCCCGATAAAACCTACAAGGAACGAATTGCGATAGAGAAGAAGCACTACCGTTTCTTTTGTGACCAAATTGTAGAAACCATTAAAGAGTTCTCTATCTCTCCAAAAGAGATGAGTCGCAGAATGGAGTTTCGAGGTCTTGATGAGGCTTGTAGTGATTTGGAGGCTAGTCCGTATGCGTATGTTTTTCTATACCTAGGGCACTATTGCAACTGGGAATGGATTTCTTCTTTAGGAATTCATCTTCCAGACAACCAGTGTTGTGCTCAGATATATCATCCTCTTCGTAACGCTCATTTCAATAATTTATTTTTGCATTTACGTGGACGTTTTGGTTCCGAAAGTATCGCCATGCACAATACCTTGCGTCGTTTGTTGAGCAAGCGTAAGGAAGGCCGGAAGGCTATCATCGGTTTCATTTCCGATCAAGCACCAAAGTGGCCCGGTATAAATTACTTTGTTCCTTTTTTGCAGCGTGAAACTGCAGCCTTGACCGGTTCGGAACAAATCGGCCGTAAGGTCGGTGCTTTGTACTATTATGGTGAGGTGGAGCGTGTACGTCGAGGATATTATGTGTGTCATATACGTAAGATGGAGGCTCCTGAATCTACAGATTGTGAATATCCCATCACCACTATGTACATGGAGCGCTTAGAACAACAAATCCTTAAGCGTCCGGAATTTTGGCTTTGGTCGCACAAACGTTGGAAACGTACCAAAGAAGAATATATGGCCGTATGTGCAATGGAGTCCGATCCAAAAGCTCGTGTACAACTCTTGATGCACCGGGAGTGGCTGCGTGAGCACGGTTACGAAGTAAAATAAACAACTATATGTTTTGTAAAAGATACGAACTATGAAGACAAAAGCAGATGTAAAACACATTTTAGTGATACGATTTCGTCGTGTGGGCGACTCTGTATTAGCTACTGCACTTTGCAGTAGTTTGCGTCGCACCTTCCCGAATGCAAAAATCGATTTTGTCATCAACAAGGGCATACATACTCTATATGAGAACCACCCCGATATCGACCGTTTAATCATATTTGACGACCGTGAAAACAATCATTTCCCTACTTATCTTCGCAAGGTATGGAACGTGATGCACGATACCAAATATGATGTGATTATCGATATGCGTTCTACGCTAAAAACTTTGTTCTTCAGCTTGTTTTCTTTGCATACGCCTTTCCGCATCGGTCGTCGTAAGCCCTATTCCATGGGCATCCTCAGTCATCGTGTTGACAACCATGCCAACAAGAACATTGATCGAGTAAAGCAAAATCTTATGTTGCTCGACCCTTTGTCAGAGATTGCATCTGTGCAGAAAACCGAGGAATTCACATTACATGTTACCAACGAGCACAAAGCAGCTTTCCGTGCTTACATGGAGCAACAGGGAATAGACTTCAGTAAGCCCGTGGTTATGGCAACTCCCACCGCCCGACTTATATATAAGGTATGGGATAAGGAACGCATGAAGGAGGCTTTGCGTTTAATGATTGACCATTACGACACCCAGGTGATTTTTAATTTCGCAGGCTCGGAGCGTGATATGGCTCTGCTTTATCAACACGAATTGGGCGACGATCCGCACATCTTCACCAACGTCGAGGCCAAGAGTTTGCCCGACCTTTGTGCTCTATTGGCCAACTGCGATTTCTTCTTTGGCAACGAAGGTGGTCCACGTCATATGGCGCAGGCAATGGGTGTCCCGTCGTACGCCATCTTCCCACCCAATATATGGAAGGGCACTTGGTTGCCCGGACAAAACGAGCGCTATCAGGGCATCAGTCCCGACGACTTTATGCCGTTTGAGGAACAAAAGGCCAAGAAGATGGATTATGCACAACGCTTCAGTCTGGTGACTGTTGACCGCGTGTGGACAGGATTAGAACCTATGTTGAAACGTTTTTTGCCGAAGAAATAGGCAAAATCAGATAAAGGAATTTATTTAGGTGCGGTGGCGGAGCGATTGAGAAAGCGCTTCGCCACGTATTATTACCGGCAGGATGTACCACTTTTTGGGTTTACCCAGCAATTTTATCACATTTACCCATTGGTAAATGGTTGCAGACAGCCAATTATGGTACTTTCGATAGCAATACATTTTTGATAAATACAATTCGCGCACGGTTGCCGAACGGTTTTTAGAGGTGCTTTGTTCGTGTAGGTGCGAGAAACGACAGCCCGGATGCACCACACTGCTCCAGCCCTTTTGAGCCAATCGTGTGCATACGTCATACTCCTCGTAGTAGAGGAATATGTTGATGTCGAACCCACCTATAGCCCAAAACTTGTCTGTGGGGAACAACATAAAACATCCGTTTATTTGTGTGGCTGCGAAGGGGGTTGTGTACAAGGTGTGCTTGCGTTTAGGGTATTTTGTGGGGCACATTCGTTCCAAGAGCTTCTTGCCCAACAATTCATGACGCAAACCCGGTGCATGGTTAAACGAAGGAACTAATTTATTCTCGCCATTGTACTGCTGAGGTGTGATACAGCCCACTTCGGGATGCTCTTGCAGATATTGGCACAATATACTTACGCAATCTTCAGTAAAATAAATGTCGCTGTTCAAGAAACACAAGAAATCACCTTCTGCCACATTGGCGCCCAACATGTTGCCTGCGCCAAAGCCTACATTCATTTTCGACTGCACCCACTTTATGTCCGTACCAGTTATTCCCTCTTTCAACTTCTTTCGATCCTCGGTGCGACTGGCGTTGTCCACCACGACAAGTTCATATGGTGCGTTCTGTATGTGTTTTTGAATAGAACCAATGCAGCGGAGCGTCAACTCGGCCGTGTTGTAGTTGAGAATGATGAATGAAACCATGGTGTATCGTTCGTGCAGTGAATAAATGGTTTATAGCATTATATCGCAAAGATACTTTTTTTTGTTTTAATAACAACATGCACGCCTCCACAATGTAAAAAACACACCGTGGTGTAGAGGGTATCTACACGCTCGCCTTGTTGCATCAAGGCGTACGCCAAAATTCATCCACACCATGGTGTATTTTTGCACAATATCACGTGCGTGTAAAAATAAGGTGGCAATTGTGTATGTAAGTTTCATAAATTTTGTATGTTTGCGAGGGTATAGTTATTCTAATTTCACGCAGCCAATGAAACTTATCACTCTGTCAGGAGGTTTAGGAAATCAAATGTTCCAATATGCTTTGTATTTGTCCTTACAGGCACAGGGCGAACACGTATTTTTGTATAAGAATAAGATACTGAAGCATTGCGAGCATAGTGGTTACGAGCTGCAACGTATATTCGGTGTGGAGTCGGAGGTGAAGGGTATGTGGCTTACCAATCTTTTGCAAAACCGTTGGATAGGTTCCTTTGTAAAGCATTTGCTGTTCCCACGCAAATTGCGTGAGCGCAAGTTGTACGATTATGCATCGTATGAAAAGCCGATGAAGAGGAAAAGCTTTCCCGGTGAGCATTGGGTGGGCTATTGGCAGAGCGAGAAATATTTTGCCGAAGTGGTTGACAAGGTGCGCCGTAGTTTCACTTTTAATGTAAATCTGTTGAGCCAAGCCACCAGAACTTGTGTAGAAAACATGCCCGAAACAACTTCGGTGTCGCTTCATGTGCGCCGTGGCGATTATGTGTCTACTGGATTTTCTTGGATGTATGGTGGCTTGTGTGATCTAGACTATTACCGTAAGGCTATACAATATATCAAAACCCATGTGAAGAACCCTGTGTTCTATGTGTTTTCGGATGATTTGGAGTGGATAAAGGAGAACTTGCCTTTGTCCGATGACTCGGTGTTGGTGGACTGGAATCGTGGGACTGACAGTTGGCAAGATTTATATTTGATGAGTCAATGCAAGGCGCACGTTTTGGCCAACAGCTCGTTCAGTTGGTGGGGCGCATGGTTGGATGCCAATCCGAATAAAGTAGTGGTGACGCCCGCCGTGTGGGTAAATCACATTGGTGCACCCGATGTGGTGCCCGATTCGTGGGTTCGTTTATAGCAAATATTGGTCTACACCACGAGTTGCTTTTTTCTTTCCGGTTTTGATAGTGTCTTCCAGCATACGGTGGTTTGCTTCGCTGCGTTCTTTACTTTTCTCTATGTGATAAAGATGAACAGCCGGTGCCGTCAATTTGGCATTTTTGCGAGTGAGTCCATTGTTGTATAGCCTTTGCACAAACTCCGAATCTTCATATCCCCATCCTTCAAAGGCTTCTTCAAATCCGTTTGCTTGGATAAAATCTGCTCTCCAAAAGGCCATGTGGCAACTACGTGCATTGCGCAAACCCTTGTGTCCTGAAAGGAGGTTGTGTGCACCGGGGATGCGAAGCAACACTAATCGGCGTCCCAATCCCGAGGAAAACATATTGATGCATGCATTCATGTTGATGCAACGTTCTTGGGTGGCTTTCTCGTTCAGACGAGCACGGCTGCCTGTAACAAAACGTCCCGGCTGCATCAAGCGGATGTGGTCGGAAATGAAGTGGGGTGTAAGCAATATGTCGCCGTCTATCAATACGATGTATTCACCCTTTGTGCGTGCTATAGCCTCATTTCGGGCCTTGGCTACAC
>JAFOXE010000181.1 GCA_017425765.1 Paraprevotella sp.
ATTTTAGTTGCCATAAATTTTTATGTTTTTATAGGTTTGAAATATGCCGTTATCTCGTAACGGCGGCGCAAAGTTATTACTTTTCATTGAATGAGCAAAATAACTATGTCGTTTTTTCATGTTTATGTGTTAATATTTAGGAGTTTGTGTGTTGCCTTTAGTATGTTTTCTAGTGTAAACCTTTATATATGTAAATAGTCCGTGTAATTTGTAGATGGATTACACGGACTATTGTTATTTGTGAAGATACAATGCTATTTGACTTTCATCGTAGCGCGAATGAAGTAAATGATTAGGGCAATGTACATGACGAGCGAGAGAATTTCGCTGTAGGGATTGCTCCACCATGTTGCATAATCGAAGGTGATGCCGCCAAAGCGGAGTGCTGCACTCACTACACCCATTAAGGCTCCGCCGGCGATGAATCCGGATGCAATCAATGTGCCACGTTCGTTGCGTGCATTGTTGGTGTCGGTGTTTTTGCTACGACTTGTAACCCACCAATTTATGATGCCGCCAACCAACAGAGGAATGTTGAGCTGAATGGGAATGAACATACCAAGAGCAAAAGCCAAGGCCGACACGTTGCAAAGTGTTAGTATAATGGCTATTACCGCTCCGATTCCGTACAGCATCCACGGAGCACCGGCTCCACTCATTAATGGTTCAATGACGGCCGCCATGGCGTTTGCCTGCGGTGCAGCCAATTGTCCGCTGGTGAATCCATATGTTTTATTGAGAATCATGATGACACCGGCCACTGTTGCTGCCGATACGAGAATTCCGAGAAACTTCAATGTTTCCTGATACTTAGGTGTGCTGCCTAACCAATATCCTACCTTGAAGTCGGTGATACAACAACCGGCAGTAGACAATGCAGTGCAAACCACACCGCCCATAATTAAGGCTGCCACCATGCCACCGGTGCCCTTCAAACCTACGGCAACCATAATTACCGATGCGAGGATAAGTGTCATTAATGTCATTCCTGAAACCGGGTTACTGCCAACGATGGCAATGGCATTTGCTGCCACGGTGGTAAAGAGGAAAGCAATAACGGCCACTAATACCACGCCCACAACACTAAACAAAAGATTGCCTTGCATCACTCCGAATTGGAAGAAAAGGAACACTGCTGCTATGGCAGCCAAGGCGCCAATTGCAATAATCTTCATCGGGATGTCTAGCTGAGTGCGGGGAGTAGCTTCTTTCTCGGTCTTCTTGCCCTTAAGTTCTTGACTTGCCAAGCCGATGGCACCCTTAATGATTTTCCAACTCTTTATAATGCCGATAACACCAGCCATGGCAATGCCGCCGATACCAATGCTTTTGGCATAAGCAAAAATTTGTTCGGCAGATGCTGTAGCAGCTGCAATGTCCTGTCCTTGATATTGACCAACGACGGTGTCGCCAAAGAAGAAGGCAATAACGGGAATGATAATCCACCACACGGCCACAGAGCCGGCGCAGATGATCAAAGAGTACTTAAATCCTACAATGTATCCCATTCCGAGTACGGCTGCTCCGGTGTTCATCTTGAACACAAGTTTTGCCTTGTCGGCCACGATTTCGCCCCATGCCATGCAGCGTGAGGTGAAGTCCTCGTGCCACCATCCAAAGGTAGCTACCACAAAGTCGTATAATCCGCCAATGATGCCGGCAAGGAGTAGGGGTTTTACTTGGTTTCCACTCTTCTCTCCGGAAACCAAAACTTGTGTGGACGCAGTGGCTTCGGGGAAAGGATATTTTCCGTGCATATCCTTTACAAAATATTTTCTAAAGGGGATAAGGAACAAAACACCTAAAACACCACCCAACACCGAGGCGATGAATACCTCCATAAAGTTGACTGTCATTTCCGGATATTTCGCCTGAAGAATGTACAATGCGGGTAGGGTGAAGATAGCACCCGCTACAATCATACCCGAAGTGGCACCGATACTTTGTATTATTACGTTCTCGCCCAAAGCGCCCTTACGTCGTGTGGCACCCGATACGCCTACGGCAATGATGGCAATGGGGATTGCGGCTTCGAACACTTGTCCCACCTTCAAACCTAAATAGGCTGATGCGGCAGAAAACAATACGGCCATGCCCAAACCCCACAATACAGACCATAAGGTCACTTCTTTTACGGGCTTGTTGGCAGGCATGAGAGGGGAATATTCTTCTCCCGGTTTCAACTCTCGGAATGCATTTTCCGGCAATCCTGATTGTTTATTCATGTCTTTCATATTAAGTTAATATTTTGATATATTCTGTTGCAAATATAGTGATAATCATTGGCAAGCCCACATCTGCATCTCATTTATTTTACTTGTGCAGAAAATGACTTGTTCGAGTGGCAAAAAATACACCATGGTGTAAAGGGGCACTACACCGTGGTGTTGTTGCATTAAGATGTACGTCTTGATGCTGCTACACCGCGGTGTGTTTTTGTTGTTTTGCGTTAAAAAAAGATAAATACATGTGTAAAATAATTGGAGCAGATGGTTGTTTAGTCAAATAAAATCGTAATTTTGCATGAATTGTATACATCTAATACCTAAATGACACACAATATTATGCATCAAGGCACGGTGGACAGTATTAATGCCCCTGTTGTACGCGTGCGCATTCTGCAAGCCTCGGCTTGTAGTTCATGTGTTGCCAAGCAGTTGTGTCATTCGGCCGAGAGTAAGGAGAAATTTATTGAGGTGTTTACTGCTGATTCATCTTCGTATTTCGTGGGTGAAAAGGTGCTTGTTATGGGACATTTATCGCAGGGGCTCAAGGCTGTTTGGTGGGCATATTGTTTTCCTTTAGTTTTGATGGTGGCTACCTTATTCGGAGCATATACTTTGTGGCAAGACGAAGCCGTTTCGGCGCTAATGGCCATCCTTATTTTATTGCCTTATTACCTTATTATATATATATTGAGGAGCAAGTTTGCTAAAGCATTATCATTTACATTAAAACATCAAATATAATAAAAGTATGGACGTGATTTGGATAGCAGTAGTAGCATTAGGAGCGGTAGGCTTTTTATTGGCCGTAGTTCTGTTTGTGGCTTCCAAGAAATTTGCTGTGCACGAAGACCCTCGTATTGCTCAAGTGTCTGAGGTGTTGCCACAAGCTAACTGTGGAGGATGTGGTTATCCGGGATGTGCCGGTTTTGCCGGTGCTTGTGTGAAGGCAGCTGATGCTGGTACAATGGAGGGTTTGTTGTGTCCGGTTGGTGGTGCGCCGACAATGGAAAATATAGCCAAGATTTTGGGACAAGAAATTATTTCGGCAGCCCCAAAGGTGGCGGTGATACGCTGCAACGGAACGTGTGAGAATCGTCCACGTGTAGCTGAATTTG
This sequence comes from Paraprevotella sp., assembly GCA_017425765.1. Classification (GTDB taxonomy): domain Bacteria; phylum Bacteroidota; class Bacteroidia; order Bacteroidales; family Bacteroidaceae; genus Paraprevotella. The sequence goes on from JAFOXE010000181.1 coordinate 3,344, forward strand.
ACGGTGTGCGCAGTTGTCGCGTTCAATTGATGTTGGGTACAGGTGAAACGGGTTGCGCATTTGGATGTTTAGGATGTGGCGATTGTGCGAGCGTATGTATGTTCGGCGCCATTCATATAAATCCGGAAACGGGTATGGCCGAAGTGGACGAGGCAAAATGTACGGCTTGTGGTGCTTGTGTAAAGATTTGTCCGCGTAGGATAATTGAACTTCGTCCTAAGGGTCCGAAGAGTCGACGAATGGCAGTGCTTTGTGTTAACCGCGATAAAGGTGCTGTGGCCAACAAAGTGTGTAAGGTGTCATGTATTGGTTGCGGAAAGTGTGTGAAGGTATGTGCTTTTGAGGCAATTACGATGAATAGCAACTTAGCCTATATTGACCCTGAAAAGTGTAAATTATGTAGAAAATGTGAAGATGCTTGTCCAAGAGGTGCTATTCACGCCATCAACTTCCCAGCACGCAAGCCTAAGGCTGCTGAGGAAACTTCGTCTGCACAAGTAGGGAAGAAGGTTGCTATTGATGAAAGACCTTCGAAGAGTATTGAAACAAATGCTTGAGTAAGGAATGTGTAATCATTTGAATTGTAGAACTTAAACATCATAAAAACGTGAAGACATTTAAAATAGGCGGTGTGCATCCGGCCGAAAATAAACTGTCGGCCGCAAATCCCATAAAAGTGGCTTCTTTGCCTAAGCAAGCCGTTTTTTCCATGTTCCAACACATTGGTTCGCCTGCAAAACCGGTTGTAACCAAGGGCGACGCGGTAAAGGTTGGTACACTTTTGGCAGAGGCAGACGGTTTTGTGTCTGCGCCCATTTATTCTTCTGTTTCCGGAAAGGTGAACAAAGTGGATGCAATTGTTGACGCCAGCGGATACAGACGTCCTGCAATATTTGTGGATGTGGAGGGCGATGAGTGGGAGGAAAGTATCGATCGTTCGAGTACATTGATTACCTTGTCAGATCGCCCCGAACTTACAGACAAAGATATTGTGGCTAAGATAAAAGAGGCCGGAGTTGTGGGAATGGGTGGAGCTACGTTCCCTTGCCATGTAAAGCTATCACCGCCTCCGGGCACTAAGGCAGAATGTGTTATTATCAATGCCGTGGAGTGCGAGCCTTATCTTACTGCTGACCACCGTTTGATGCTTGAAAAAGCAGATGAAATATTGGTGGGAGTAGATTTGATTATGAAGGCAGTGAACGTGACAAAAGGTTATGTTGCTATTGAAAACAACAAACCCGACGCCATCCGACTAATGCGTGAAAAGGCATCAAAATATCCCCACATCGAAGTCGTTCCTTTGCAAGTTAAGTACCCACAAGGTGGTGAAAAGCAATTGATCGCGGCTGTAATTGGTCGAGAGGTACCGGCTCCGCCTGCAATTCCTATTCATGTGGGTGCCGTGGTGCAAAATGTAGGAACTGCATTTGCCGTATATGAGGCCGTAATGAAGAACAAACCACTGTTTGAACGTGTTATAACCGTGACCGGCAAAAGTGTGAAGGAACCTACTAATTTCATGGCACGCATCGGTACTCCTATGAGCCAATTAATTGATGAATGCGGTGGTCTACCGGAAGATACCGGAAAAGTAATTGGTGGCGGTCCGATGATGGGTAAAGCCTTGATGAATCTAGATGTTCCCGTATGTAAAGGTTCTTCCGGTTTGCTTATTATGAACCAAAAAGAAGCTCGACGCGGTGAAGAACAGCCTTGCATCCGTTGTGCTAAATGCGTAGGTGCTTGCCCTATGGGGTTGGAGCCCTATTTGTTGGCCACAGCATCATCTATGCGCAATTGGGAGATGGTCGAAGATAACGACATAGTATCGTGTATAGAGTGTGGTTCTTGTCAATTCACTTGTCCTTCTAATCGCGCCTTGTTGGACAATATCCGTACGGGAAAGAGTACGGTTATGGCGTTGATAAGAGCAAGAAATGCAAAATAAAATGATAAGATATGGCAAATAAGTTTATAATTTCATTATCACCTCATGTGCATGGCAACGACAGCGTGCAGCGGAATATGTATGGAGTGTGCATTGCTTTGGTGCCCGCATTGATCTGTTCACTATACTATTTCGGTATTGGAGCAGCCATTGTATTGGCCACATCCGTATTGGCATGTGTATTCTTTGAGTGGGCCATCAATAAGTTTATTCTTCGTAATGACAAGGTTACTATAACCGATGGTTCTGCTATCTTGACAGGATTATTACTTGGTTTTAACTTGCCTTCCAATCTACCTATATGGATTATATTTATTGGGGCATTAGTCGCTATTGGCGTGGGTAAGATGACCTTTGGTGGCTTGGGTTGTAATCCGTTCAATCCTGCATTGGTGGGACGCGTATTTCTTTTGATTTCTTTCCCCGTGCAAATGACTTCATGGCCTGTTGCAGGTCAGTGGATGGCCTACACCGATGCAGAAACAGCAGCAACGCCTCTTGCTATCATGAAAAAGGCCATTACCGGTGATGGAGTAGAGGCTTTAAGTGAGTTGCCTTCATCGTTTGATTTGCTGGTGGGCGCCCATGGTGGTTGTCTTGGCGAAGTGAGTGCAATTGCCTTGCTCATAGGATTGGCCTATATGTTGTGGACTCGTATTATTACGTGGCACATTCCGGTGTCGTTGTTGGGTACGGTTGTTGTATTGTCTGGTCTGCTTCATCTTTCAAACCCAATCTATTCTTCGCCGGAACAGGTGCTCATGACGGGGGGATTGTTGTTGGGGGCATGTTTTATGGCAACCGACTATGTGACTTCTCCTATGACACCGAAGGGACAATTGATATACGGTGCCAGCATCGGTTTGCTGACAGTCGTAATCCGTACATTTGGTGCTTATCCGGAGGGAATGTCGTTTGCAATCCTTATTATGAATGCGTTCACCCCACTGATAAACACATATTGTAAACCTAAACGATTTGGGGAGGTTATAAAGAAATGAAAAAGCTCGAATCATCTTTAGTAAATATGGTTGTAGTGCTTACCGTCATCGCTGTGATTGCAGGTGGAGCATTAGCCTATGTAAATAGTGTGACGAAAGAACCGATTGCAAATATTATGCAACAAAAGTTGCAAGATGGCATCAAACAGGTGATACTTGGAAGCACAGAAGGCGATTTGATAGTGGAGAATCCAGATACAATCGATGAGCAAACCATTGTATATCGCACCGACAAGGGCGTGGCGGTGAAAACTACATCTAATGCTTTCGGTGGGCCGATGGAAATTCTTGTGGGTTTTGATAAAGAGGGTATCATCATGGGCTACACAATACTTTCCACAAAGGAAACTCCCGGTTTGGGCGTGAAGGCCGATACATGGTTTCAAGCAGGACAAAAAGGTGACATCATAGGCAAGAATCCGGGTGTGAAACCATTGTCTGTAAGTAAGGATGGGGGTGAGGTTGATGCGATTACCGCATCAACTATTACCAGTCGTGCTTTCTTGAATGCTGTTAATGATGCTTTTGTTGCATTTACCACTCCGGTCAACACAGATGTTCAGAGTGGGGCTAGTGAGCTGGATTCATCATGGGAGGATAATTCGTCTACGAAATCGTCACAATGTAATGATAATTAGAAAGGAGTATGAATATGAATAACTTTAAGGTACTATTAAACGGTATTGTCAAGGAGAATCCCACTTTCGTGCTCCTATTAGGTATGTGTCCAACATTGGGTACCACATCATCGGCCATCAACGGAGCTTCAATGGGCTTGGCTACAACCTTTGTGCTCGTGTGTTCCAATATTGTAATCTCATTGGTCAAGAATCTTATTCCCGATCAGGTGCGTATCCCTGCATTTGTAGTGGTGATTGCATCGTTCGTAACAGCACTTGAAATGTGTATGCAAGCTTTTGTTCCGGAGATATACGCATCGTTGGGACTCTTTATTCCCTTAATAGTGG
>JAFOXE010000182.1 GCA_017425765.1 Paraprevotella sp.
AGCAAAGAGATAACCAGCTATACTTTTGATGAAGAAGGATGGTTGACAGCCACCGATATCAAGATATACGAAAACAACGAACTTATTGAGAAACAACAAGTGCACTATCACCCTTCGATTCCTTTATCTCCACAACACAAACAAGTGATTTCTGCCGATGGAATAACGAGCAATTGGGAGTACGAATACGATGAAAACGATTGGCAGAGTCGCGTGCTCTACCAACAAGAAGAAACCGAAGAAAGAGAACTATACCAATACCACAAAATCGACAAGCAGGGCAATTGGTACGAAGGAGAATTCACCTGGAACGAACGCGTAAATCCGGCACATTGGCTACAAACATTTCGAATTTACAGGAACATTACTTATTAGCAAAACAGAGAGTGAAATTCAGTATTACCCTTTGGCTATAATAAGCCGAAATAGATGAGGAATAAATACAGATTTTCATAGTCAGAAAAAAACACATTCATCCCACTAAAAACAGACGTACGTGTAGAGGGCATCTACACGTACGTCTTGTTGTATTTTCCCGTAGGCCTCGTTTGCACGACACCTACGTGTGTTTTTAACCTTGTGAGCAGAGCATGTAAACGCTCCCCACACCATTATTGTCACGGAACACCATCTTTATACATGCGCATCAGCTTATCTCAGTCTGAAATTGATGGGGCACGTAAAGCGAGTGGTACAGGGTTCCTTCTTCTCCTTATCGGCATAACCCGGCTCCCATCGCGGCATTATTTTGATAACTCGGGCTGCTTCTTCCAATATGGCCTTCACACCCTCCTCATAACCCGCTTTCTCCTCTGCTGTAAGTTCTTTACCTTGTTCCATCATGTTCTTTGCATAGGCTTTTACAACAACCTCTGGCAATGTTAGGTCCTCCGTAGGTTTATACTTATCCAAGGCTATGGGGCGTACATGAGTCACATCACCTTGTTCGGTAACAAAAAATTGCACAAAGACCTTTCCTTCCACACCATAATCTAAAGCCTTAACCGGATATCTCATATGGGTCTGAAGGAATTTCATAAGTTCCGACATGCCACCCTTAAACTCCGGAAGAAATGCGGGAAGCTTGACATAATTAACCTTAGCATATTCTTGTGGAACGGCATCCTTTTCGGCCCCCTTGACCGTCTTTACCACCAAAACCTCCTTACCGGCATGCCCCATATGTGCGGCAGCCTCATCGTCCTTGATGACGTTAATAGAAACAATATCCTCTTGCGCCACCGTTTGCAGTTCATCTACACTCACCATTCTGCCGTCCAACAGATAAACAATTGTAGTGTCCGATGCTTTAAGTTGAGAAAATACAAGTTGAAGATCTTCAATTTTCCGGGCTTGCTTTCTTGGCATGGTTTTCATAACTTTACCCTTGTCTTCGGTTTGTACCTGAACAGAAGGTACTAAATTCTCACTTGTGGCAAAAGCGCTTAGCGCCAATGTAGCCATGGGAACGATGTACAGCACCTTGCTGCGCATCCATTTGTTTGATTTTGTTTTTTGCATCATAGTGATACGTTTAAAAGTTAATCTATGTTCGAAGTTGTTGGCAAAAGTGTAGGAGCTGGAGCCAACAACTTTTCTTATCAATAACAACTGGTAGTCACGGGCCGAAACACCATTTCGCAACACAAAATCGTCGGCCTCGTACTCATGCACAGCACGCAAACTTAATTCCATAACATAAGCCAAAGGATTCCACCACTGCACAGACTGCAACACGGATAAGAATATCAAATCCCACGAATGACCGGCCCGCACATGCCCCTCCTCGTGCAAAAGTATCTCTCGACTGTATTCCTTAAAGTCCTTTTCGCCAATAACGATACTATGCATCCAACTAAAAGGCGATACATCATCAGCATGACAATAGATATGTATACCACTCTCATTCTGATGCCACAAACTTCCTCCTTTAATCACACCGTGCATACGCAGCAATTGCAGCAGTCGCCACAACACATTTAGAACCAAACCAACAACAAAGATTACCGATGAAATATAGAACCAAGACCATGTTGCAACCTCCTTGTCTTGTTCCATTCCTACAGCCGATACCATCATTTCGTCAATCTGAGGAAAACCTACTCCAATCATCCGCAAGTGTATGTTCTGCGCCACCGTTTGGTGTTCGAAAGCCAGAACAGGGACATCAATTAAGGGCAATACCGACGATAGCAATATAATCAAAAGCAATACAACTCTGTTTGTTTTGAAGAAACTTTCCTTCTGCAACATCAGCATATAAGGAACATACAGCAAGAACAAAACAAAAGCAGACTTAAGCGAGTATAGCAACCACAATTCCAACATACGTGCAAAACATATTACTTATACCATTATCTATATATACAACTCAAATTTAGTCTTCATCGGCCACCGAGTTTAACAATTCTCTTATCTCGGCCGCAGAAAGATTTTCTTCACGCACAAAATAGCTGAACATCGACTTAAGATTTCCACCGAAAAAATTCTTCTTCACCTCTTGCATCGTTCTTCGGGTGTACTCCGCCCTCGTAACCAATGCCACAAA
>JAFOXE010000183.1 GCA_017425765.1 Paraprevotella sp.
GTAGCCCTTGATAATTTCTTCTTTTTCCAAAGCCTCGTTCACACGTTCCCAAGAACGGCTAGCGCGTGCTTTCTTGTGAGAAAGGATTAGTTGACCTTTCTTGTCTTCTTGATTTTCGATGTACACCTCAACAGTGTCACCAACCTTCAAGTCAGGGTTGTAACGGAATTCGCTTGTAGGAATGATACCGTCTGATTTGAAGCCGATGTTTACTACGACTTCACGTTTGTTCATTGCAATGACCTTACCGTCGATTACTTCGTGGTCATTTACGTTGTTCAAAGAGCTAGTGTAAGCTTGCTCTTGTGCTTCACGGCTCTCGCCGCACACTGCATCGCCTGAAGCATATGCTTCCCAATCGAAATCGGCCAAAGGCGCTACGTTTTTTAAATCTGCCATTTAATTAATTAATTGTGAGTTAAATACTTAATAATGTTAGACATTATATTGTTTGTAAATCGCGGCAAAGGTACAAATATTTCTTGATATGAGCATCACTTTATGGTTCTTTTTTATATAATGTACCGAAAAACGCGTAGATTTTTCCTTTTGTGGAGAAAATCTGCACGTTTTCTTTGTGACTTATTCTTTAGATGGATAGGATTCCTAACACATCAATAAGTTCTTTCTTAACGGGCTTGTCGCTCTTGATGGCATTTGAGATGGGTACGTAAACCACTTCGTCGTTTCTAATGCCAATCATCACGTTTCGTTGGCCTTCTTTTAGCGCTTGGATTGCACCAACACCGAGGCGAGAGGCCAAGATGCGGTCGCTGGCGCTGGGGGAACCTCCTCTTTGCAAGTGGCCAAGGATGGACACACGTACATCGTATTCCGGATATTCCTTGCGTACTCGTTCGGCGTAGTACATGGCACCACACTTTGGGCTTTCGGAAACCAATACGATGCTGGAATTCTTACTTTTACGAATTCCTCGTCCGATGAATTGCTCCAATTGGTTGGCGTGAGTCGAGTCTTCCGGAATGATGGCTGCTTCGGCTCCGCTGGCGATGGCGCTGTTTTGTGCTAAGAAACCTGCATCGCGCCCCATAACCTCCACGAAGAATATGCGTTCGTGAGAGTTTGCTGTGTCGCGAATTTTGTCTACGCATTCCACAATGGTGTTCAATGTGGTGTCGTATCCGATGGTAGAGTCGGTGCCGTTTAGGTCGTTGTCAATGGTGCCGGGTAATCCGATGCAGGGAACATCAAATTCTTCAGCAAAAATGCGGGCTCCGTTTAGAGAACCGTTTCCGCCGATGACGATTAGGGCGTCGATGCCTTCGGCTTTCATGTTTTCGTACGCCTTGGCGCGGCCTTCTGGCGTTTGGAACTCGGCGCAGCGGGCGGTTTTCAAGATGGTTCCGCCGCGCTGAATGATATTACTGACATTCTCGGTTGTGAATTCCTTAATGTCGCCGGTTATTAAACCCTCGTAGCCACGATAAATGGCTTTGACTTTTAGATTAGAAGCTATGGCTGAACGAGTTATCGCGCGGATGGCTGCGTTCATGCCGGGAGCGTCGCCTCCTGAAGTAAGGATGCCTATACAATTGATTTTTGCCATTTTTATTACCAAATAAGTTTTTATGGGTGTAAAGGTATAAACAAAATCATTTCCGTGTTTATTTATGCGGATAAAAATATGAAAAAACTTTGCCGAAGACTGTGCGTAAAACACACCGTGGTGTAATATGATGTTATATGCTCGTGTGGTGGGTCGTTACACCATGGTGTAATATAGTGTTATATGCTCGTGTGTTTTTAGCGGGCATGAGGTGTAGATGTTGTGTGTTTGTGATGCTCGTTTCGTGAGGTGAGAGTGGAGCTTTTCGACAAGAGTGACAATGTGGATGTTCTTGTGATTGCGTAATAGGGTGGAGTTAACGTGTTTTTCTGTTTTGATGCTCTATGCCTAGCTTTTATATTTGGTTTTATAAAATGATTTTCAATGACTTCAGGGAGAAGTCCTGTAGCTTTTGGGAGCTCTAAATGTGTATAAAAACAAAGAAGCCTCTCGGTTTTACCGAAAGGCTTCCAGCGGTGCGTACGGGACTCGAACCCGTGACCCCATGCGTGACAGGCATGTATTCTAACCAACTGAACTAACGCACCATTAAAAAGTGGAGCGGAAAACGAGGCTCGAACTCGCGACCCCGACCTTGGCAAGGTCGTGCTCTACCAACTGAGCTATTTCCGCAGGTTGTTGGGTGTGGGTGGTGATGGATTCGAACCACCGAAGGCGAAAGCCAGCAGATTTACAGTCTGCCCCATTTGGCCACTCTGGTAACCACCCTCTCTTTGTGACTCCGACAGGATTCAAACCTGTAACCTTCTGATCCGTAGTCAGATGCTCTATTCAGTTGAGCTACGGAGCCGTTATAAGAGTTTTTGGTGGGCGTTGACGGATTCGAACCGCCGACCCTCTGCTTGTAAGGCAGATGCTCTGAACCAGCTGAGCTAAACGCCCTTCGTAAGGTGTTGTTTCCTTATCGAAAGCGGGTGCAAAGGTAGAGGATTTTGAATTACACTCCAAATATTTTTGAATCTTTTTTATGCTCATGTGTAAAAAAGAAATACGTATTTCGTGCTCATGTGTCTGCAATATATTGTGTTACAGGTAGAAAACTTTTTGACTTAGGTTTTGAAATATTTTTGTCTAATGCACCCTCTTTTTCTATGATAATATAAAAATGGGACAGTCTGGGTGTTATTTGTAGGTTGCTATTATCAATAAAACATATTGAGGTATGTGCTTAAGGTAATTGCTTTGAATGGAATATCAAAATGTGACTATTTCTGCTTGAGTAGTTCTTGCAGGCGTAGCATTTCGTCGCGATACTGTGCCGCTTCGATGAATTCCATTTTGCGTGCAGCGTCCTGCATAAGTTGTTTGCTTCGCTCTATGCTCTTCTCCAATTGTTCGCGAGTCATGTATTCCACAATCGGGTCGGCGGCAAGTGTAGGCTTTTCGGGCTCTATGTAGGCGCGTGTATCTAGCTTTCCTTCAGCATTGGCGCTGATGAGGTCGGTCATCTTTCTTGCTTTTCGTACTTGTTTTGGAGTAATACCGTGTTCTTCGTTGTATCGTAGTTGTTTTTCACGTCGACGGTTGGTTTCGTCGATGGTTTTCTTCATGCTGTCTGTGATGCGATCAGCGTACATGATGGCTTTCCCGTTTACGTTACGGGCGGCACGTCCTACGGTTTGGGTTAACGAACGATGGGAGCGTAGAAAGCCTTCCTTGTCGGCATCCAAGATAGCTACTAGGGAAACTTCGGGAAGATCGAGGCCTTCTCGAAGAAGATTAACACCAACCAGCACGTCGAAACGCCCAGCGCGTAGGTCGTCCATAATCTGTACACGCTCTAATGTGTCTACGTCGCTATGAATATAATTTGTGCGTATGTCGTGTTTTAATAGGTAGTCTGTGAGTTCCTCTGCCATGCGTTTGGTAAGTGTGGTGACCAACGTGCGCTCGTCGCGCTCTACTCGTTGCTGGATTTCTTCCATTAAATCATCCATTTGATTCATGCTGGGCCTTACTTCAATAACAGGGTCGAGTAGGCCGGTGGGACGAATTAATTGCTCTACAACCACACCTTCGCTTTGTTGCAGCTCATATGTTGCCGGAGTGGCCGACACATAGATGACCTGTTTGGCCATTTGTTGGAATTCTTCGAACTTTAAGGGGCGGTTGTCCATGGCTGCCGGAAGACGGAATCCATATTCCACTAAATTGGTCTTACGGGCCCTGTCTCCGCCGTACATCGCATTGATTTGCGGTACAGAAACGTGACTTTCGTCTATAACTATAAGAAAATCGTCGGGGAAAAAGTCCAACAAGCAATACGGTCGCGTTCCGGCTTCTCGGCCGTCAAAATATCTCGAATAGTTCTCAATGCCACTGCAGTGCCCCAATTCGCGCAGCATTTCCATGTCGTAGGTGACGCGTTCGTATAGTCGTTTGGCCTCGTAGGACTTGCCGATTTCTTGAAAATATTGTACACGTTCCGATAGGTCGTCTTCTATTTGTTTGATGGCTGCAAGCGTGGTTTCTTGCGTGGTCATAAATAGGTTGGCCGGATAGATTCTGTACTCTTCGAAACTGCCTAATCGCATGCAACTTATGGGATCTACTTCTTCTATCGCGTCAATTTCGTCGTCCCAAAAGGTGATGCGAAGAAGGTTGTCGGAGTAAGCTAAATAGATGTCTACGGTGTCGCCCTTTACGCGAAAACAACCCCGACTTAGTTCTAAATCGTTGCGGGTGTACAGACTGCTTACCAATCTGCGTAGTAATACGTTGCGATCCAGTAGGCTGCCTCGTTTTAATTCAATGACATTGTCGTAGAATGCTGCTGGATTTCCCATGCCGTAAATGCAGCTAACTGACGATACAACTATTACGTCCTTGCGGCCGGATAAAAGGGCGGAGGTGGCGGCAAGACGAAGTTTGTCGATCTCGTCGTTGATGGCCAAATCTTTTTCTATATAGGTGTCGGTAGAAGGTATATAAGCTTCGGGTTGGTAGTAGTCGTAGTACGAAACGTAATACTCTACTGCGTTTTTTGGAAAGAAACTCTTGAACTCGCCATACAATTGGGCTGCCAAAGTTTTGTTGTGACTTAGAATGAGTGTGGGTTTATTGATGTTTTTGATGACGTTTGCTATGGTAAATGTTTTGCCGGATCCGGTCACACCCAAAAGGGTTTGTGCCGGCAAGTGTTGAAGAACTCCGGCGGTTAACTGCTCAATGGCCTCCGGCTGGTCGCCGGTGGGATGAAATTCGGAGGCAAGTTCAAAGTTGGGCATCGTAAATGTTGCTGTATGAGAATTTGTAGGCAAAATTACGCTTTTTTACTGCACCCTCTATATATAAAAGGTGATTTTTTAGCATAATAAAACAAACTTTTATTGCAAAAGTCCATCAAAACAAGTACCTTTGCAACTCAATTTCTGTACAGAGTGATGAGAAATATCCTGGTTTTGTTTTTGGTAGCTTGCTTGTTCGCTTCTTGTGGGGAGTACAACAACATACAAAAAACAGCTGATTATGAATATAAATATGAGGTGGCCAAGGCTTGCTTTGTTAAAGGCGAGTATACAAAGGCTGCTACGCTTTTCGGCGAATTGTTGGCCGTGATGAAGGGCACGATTCGTGCGGAAGAGTCATTGTATTTGTTGGCCATGTCCGAATACCTCGGCGGTGATTGGGAAATTTCTTCCTCATATTTCAAAAAGTATTATCAGTCATATCCTAAGGGAAGATACGTAGAACATGCACGTTATTATGCCGGCAAGGCACTGTTTGACGGAACTACGGATCCTCGCTTGGATCAAGCAAATACACTTTACGCCATTGAGGAGTTCCAAAACTTCTTAGATTACTATCCCTACACCTCTTTGAAGAACCAAACACAAGAGATGATATTTGCTCTACAAGACAAATTGGTGGAGAAAGAGTATGGTACAGCCAAGCTATATTACGATCTTGGCACCTACGTGGGAAACTGTAGTTATGGTGATAGTAATTATGAGGCTTGCATCGTGACAGCGGAAAATGCTTTGCGCGATTTCCCTTATGCCAATGCAGCTCGTCGTGAGTCATTTGCCATCCTCATTCTACGTGCGAAGTATCGCTTGGCGCAGCAGAGTGTAGAAGAAAAACGATTAGAACGCTATCGTGATGCCATAGATGAATATTATGGGTTTGTCAATGAGCACCCCGAGTCAAAGTATATGGAAGAGGCTCGCAGAATATTTGCCTCCGCCGATAAAATAGTAAAGAATAGTAAATAACAATAGAATATTATGGACTACAAGAAAACAAATGCTCCTACTAACACGCATATGACCTATTGAAACAATATGGCGACCACAAATAATCACAAACGCACCACATCCACACCACCTAAAGTAGGCGCCAACGAGATGGGCAAATTGCCACCTCAAGCACCTGAATTAGAGGAATCTGTCTTAGGCGCCCTGATGATCGAAAAGGATGCCTATGCCTCCATAGCCGACCTGCTACGCCCAGAGTCGTTCTACGTGGACAGCAACGCATGTATCTTTGAAGCTATCCGTGCCTTAGCTGCCAAAGATGCACCGATTGATATGCTATCCGTAGTAGAACAATTGAAGGCGCAAGGCACCCTAGAGAAAGCCGGAGGTGTAGTACGCCTGAGCGAACTGACACGCCGCGTAGCCTCAGCCGCTCACTTGCGCTATCATGCACAAATCGTAGCGCAGAAAGCGACCGCTCGAGACCTGATATCCGTAGCATGCCAAATCGAAGAGAAAGGCTACGA
>JAFOXE010000019.1 GCA_017425765.1 Paraprevotella sp.
CCATCACTCCTGTTAAAGAAGAGCAAGTCTTGCTTCCTGAATCTTGGGGCAAGAAGATGATTGCCGAGGTATATCAATATCAAATCAACCACAGCAATGTTATCACCGTACCTGTTTTCGATGAACAGAATGTTTGCTTCAACGGAGCCAAATTCCCGGAAAGCACATTAGAAGACAACGTACAATATCGCGTAGGTGGCGGAACCATCATCATGAAAAAGGTGAAGCTCCCAGAATACGTAAAGGATCGTAGCATCTTTGTAGAATTAATTCAATATTCGGATGGCGATGCCTACGACCGCACCGGTTCGGTTTTCATGATTCCTACCGACAAGAAACAATCGTTCTTGGATGCCATGAAAGATCTCAAGAGTGTACCACACTTTTCCTCAGACAACGAAAACTACCACGGATTGGTTTCAACCGAAGATTACAACGCACCTTTGGAATTGATGCGTTTCTTCACCGGTTTTGGTGTTCGTCAATACAATCACAACATCGTACCTGGACAAGAATGGTCGGACTCAGTTCTATACAAGACAGAAGTAACTGCCCTGGCCGATCGCTTGCAAGGCGAAGCTTGGATTGCCGCTTACATTGGCAACTGGGATGCAAAGGGACATAAAATTACCTTAAATTTGAAATACTATCCAGACGAAAACCGTCGCATGTACAAGGTTATGCCATTGTTCAACACCGTAAACTACTTGGAACAAGCCGGACAACCTTATCCTGTTTTTATGTTGAACGACAAGTTGAATGCCAAGTTCACTTTGAAAGAGCCGGTTAAGAATGCAGTGTTGTACTATACCACTACCGGTCATGGCGGTTGGGGTAATGGCGATGAGTTCAACCAAAAACCTAATACCATTTTCTTGAACGGCGAAAAGGTTATCTCTTTCGTACCTTGGCGCGACGATTGCGGAACTTATCGTAATTGGAATCCATGCTCGGGTAATTTCTCGAACGGATTGAGTTCATCAGACCTCAGTCGTTCGAACTGGTGTCCGGGAACTGTAACCAATCCAGAATACATTTACTTGGGCGACTTGGAAGCTGGCGAGCACACCATTACAGTTGAAATACCACAAGGTGCTCCTGAAGGAGGAAGCAATAGTTATTGGTGCTTATCAGGAACTTTACTTTTTACTGAATAAACAAGAATTAAAATAACATATCTATGAAAAAAACTGTTTCATTCTTATGTTCCTTGGCTTTAGCCGGAACATTCTTCAGTTGCGGAACAACTGACACAAACAGCTCGTTGAAGGACTATACCCAGTATGTAGACCCATTCATCGGAGCTGCCGATAACGGGCACACATTCCCTGGTGCTTGTGCTCCATTCGGTATGATTCAAACCAGCCCAGTAACCGGTGCTGTGGGTTGGAGATATTGCTCGGAATACGTAAACGAAGATTCAATTATTTGGGGTTTCACACAAACTCACTTGAATGGTACTGGTTGTATGGACTTGGGCGACTTGCTCATTATGCCGGTAACAGGAACCCGCAACCGTGCTTGGGATGCTTACCGTAGTGGTTTCTCGAAAGATCAGGAAGATGCAACCCCAGGATATTACACCGTAGAATTGAGCGAGCCAGGCGTGAAAGCAGAATTGACTGCATCAGAACGTGTTGCTTTCCACCGCTACACATACCACAAAGCTGACTCAGCTTCTGTTTTGATTGACTTGCAACATGGCCCAGCATGGAATGAAAGACAATATCATTCCCATGTACGCTCTTGCGAAACTCAATGGGAAGATGCTCAAACATTGACCGGACATGTAAACAACAGTGTATGGGTAAACCAAGACTACTTCTTCGTTGTTAAGTTCAACCGTCCGGTTACTAATCACATCAACCTTCAGATGGCAGAAACCGAAAAAGGCCAACGCATTGTAGCCAGCTTCGACATGAAACCGGAAGATGAATTGTTGGTAAAGATTGCTTTATCTACAACAAGCGTAGAAGGTGCCAAGAAGAATATGGAAGCAGAAGTTGCCGGTTGGGATTTTGACAAAACCCGCCAAACAGCAAAGAATAAATGGAACTCTTACTTCAGCCGTATCGACGTTACAGGTACTCCTGACCAGCTAGTTAACTACTATACTTCTTTCTATCATGCATTGATTCAGCCAAACCAAGTTTCCGACGTAGACGGCATGTATCGCAATGCCAAGAACGAAGTGGTTAAGACCGCTGGCGACGCTTTCTATTCTACTTTCTCTTTGTGGGATACTTATCGTGCTGCTCATCCGTTCTACACCATCATGATTCCTGAACGTGTAGATGGTTTCATCAACTCTTTGATTGAAAATGGAGAAGCACAAGGATTCATTCCTATTTGGGCATTGTGGGGTAAAGACAACTACTGTATGGTTGCCAACCACGGGGTAGCCGTTGTAGCTGAAGCATATCGCAAAGGTTTCAAAGGCTTTGATGCTGAGCGCGCTTTCAACATCATCAAACGTACTCAAACAGAATCGCACAAGCTAAAATCAGATTGGGAAACTTACATGAAGTACGGTTACTTCCCAACCGACTTGATTCGTGCAGAATCTGTTTCTTCTACTTTGGAATCTGTATACGACGACTATGCTGCTGCCGACATGGCAAAGCGTATGGGTAAGAAGGAAGATGCCGAATACTTTGGTAAGCGTGCAGACTTCTATAAGAATTTGTTCGATACCCAGACTCAATTCATGCGTCCACGTAAATCGGATGGTACATGGAGAAGTCCATTCGACCCAAGCCGTATCGGACACTCAGAAAGTGTGGGTGGTGACTACACAGAAGGTAATGCATGGCAATACACTTGGCACGTACAACACGATGTCCCAGGTTTGATTGAACTCTTTGGCGGAGCAGACGCATTTACACACAAATTGGATTCATTCTTCACCTTGAAGCTTGTGACCAATGCAGCTGACGTAACAGGTTTGATCGGTCAATATGCACACGGTAACGAACCTAGCCATCACGTAGCTTATCTTTACAACCTGGCAGGCAAACCTGAACGCACACAAGAATTGATTCGTGAAATCTTTGATACACAATACCGTCCGGAACCTGATGGTTTATGCGGTAACGACGACTGTGGTCAAATGTCTGCATGGTACATGTTCTCGGCTATGGGCTTCTATCCAGTAGATCCTGTTAGCGGTAATTATGTATTCGGTGCTCCTCAAATGCCTAAGATTGTCTTGAATTTGACTAACGGAAAAACTTTCACAGTTATTGCTGAAGGTATTTCAGAAGAAAACAAGTATGTAGAAAGTATAACTTTCAACGGACAACCTTATACCAAGAATTACATCACACACGAAGATGTAATGAACGGAGGTACACTTGTCTTCAAAATAAGAAATAAAACTAAAAACAATAAAACTAACTAACAATGAAAAAAGCAACATTTATTTTATGTTCGCTAGTTTTAACCGCTATTGGTGTTGGCTGTAATTCGGCCAACACCAATTCTAGCATAAAAGACTACACACAATACGTAGATCCTTTTATAGGCGGTTTTGAAAATGGGCATACTTTTCCTGGTGCCTGTGCTCCATTTGGTATGCTACAAGCCAGTCCTGTAACCGGTGCTATCGGTTGGAAGTATTGTGGCGAATATTCGTATGCAGACTCCATCATTTGGGGTTTTACACAAACTCACTTGAACGGTACCGGAAGTATCGACATGGGCGACTTGCTTATCATGCCTGTAACTGGAAACCGTACACGTGCATGGGACGGCTACCGTAGTAAATTCTCAAAAGAACACGAAGCTGCATCTCCAGGGTATTACACTGTAGAATTGGCTGATCCCAATGTAAAGGCAGAAATTGCAGCAACAACCCACGCAGCTATCTACCGTTACACATATCATACTGCAGATTCTGCTTCCATTCTGATTGACTTGCAACACGCACCTTCGGGTAATGAAAAAAGATACCATTCTAATGTGTTGGAATGCGAGTACAACTGGGAAGACGCACAGACTTTGACCGGTCATGTTAAGAACAAAGCTTGGATTGAACAAGACTATTGCTTTGTTTTGAAATTTAACCGCCCTGTTACAGAAAAGATCAATCTTCAAATGGCTGAAACAGAAAAAGGCCAACGCATCATTGCTAGTTTCGACATGAAACCGGAAGATGAACTTTTGGTAAAACTCGCTTTGTCTACTGCAACCGTAGAAGGTGCCAAGAAGAATTTGGAAGCCGACATCCCTGGATGGGATTTCGATGCTGTCCGCCAAAGCGTAAAGGATGAATGGAACAGTTATTTGAGCCGTATTGATGTAACAGGTACTAAGGAACAACTCCTTAACTACTACACTTCATTCTATCACCTATTGATGCAGCCTAATGAAATTTCGGATGTAGACGGCATGTATCGTAACACCAACGACGAAATCGTGAAAGCTGAAGGCAACAAATTCTATTCTACATTCTCTTTGTGGGACACCTACCGTGCTGCTCACCCATTGTACACAATCATTACTCCAGAACGTGTAGACGGATTTGTAACTTCATTGCTTGAGCATGGAGAAGACCAAGGCTTCTTGCCTATTTGGGCTTTATGGGGTGTTGACAACTTTGGTATGATTGCTAACCATGGGGTTCCTGTAGTGGTTGAAGCTTTCCGCAAAGGTTTCAAAGGATTCGACGCAGAACGTGCATATAATATGGTTAAAGCCTCGCAAACTGTACCTCACAAACGTAAATCATTCTGGGATATGTATATGAAGTACGGTTACTATCCTACCGACATGATGGAAACCGAATCGGTTTCGTATACCCTTGAATCGGTTTACGACGATTATGCTGCTGCCGTAATGGCCAAAGAACTTGGCAAGACAGAAGATGCCGAATACTTTGGCAAACGTGCTAATTTCTACAAGAACTTGTTTGACAAAGAAACTCAATTCATGCGTCCACGTATGGCAGACGGAAGTTGGAGAACTCCTTTCAACCCAAGTGCTGTAGGACACTTCCAAACCGGTGGTGACTACACGGAAGGTAATGCATGGCAATACACCTGGCATGTACAACACGATGTCCCTGGGTTGATTGAACTCTTTGGAAGCCCTGAACAATTCAAGACTAAGTTAGATTCTTTGTTTACCGTTCAATTGGAAACAAAGGCTGTTGACGTAACTGGTTTGATTGGTCAATATGCACACGGTAATGAGCCTAGCCACCATGTTGTTTACATGTACACCATAGCGGGTTATCCTGAACGTACCCAAGAATTGATTCGTGAAATCTTCGACACTCAATACAAGCCAACCCCTGACGGCTTGTGCGGTAACGATGATTGCGGTCAGATGTCAGCATGGTATATGTTCTCGGCTATGGGATTCTATCCGGTAGACCCTGTTAGCTGTAACTATATCTTGGGTGCCCCACAAATGCCTAAGATTGTATGGAACTTAGAAAACGGAAAGACTTTTACCATGATTGCCGAAAATCTTTCTGAAGAAAACAAGTATGTGGAAAGCATCACGCTTAATGGACAACCCTATAC
>JAFOXE010000184.1 GCA_017425765.1 Paraprevotella sp.
TGCAGATTTTCATTTTTTGTTTTGTAGACAACGTCTTATGTATACGGTGGTAAGAAAATAAAAAGGTGTAGACCTTTTTGAAAAATAGTGTACAGTGAAAAATAAAAAGGTGTACACTAAAAATAAAAATGGTCTACACCTTTTTTAAGCAATACCTTCTCCTCGATGTGGTGAAATGAGATTGATTTGATGTTGTAAAGCATAAAATAATTGATTTATATCAAGAAAATATTGCTTTTTGAATAAAATGTTTGATTTTGTTGATTTGAATGTAGAAAATCCTATAACTTTGCATCGTCTTCAAAGAGATGGAGATGATAAAAGAACTTAATTTTCAATAAATTCCAATCCTATAAAGGTGTTAGTGCTGTGAGGTAATAAAGATTGTTTCAAGAGAATAAATCGATAGATTCAGGTGGCGCAAAAGATGCAAAACTTTTATCATAACGACACAGTAAAAAGAATAGGTTTAGTATTAGTTTTTGATTTGAGAGATTGAAAATGGGTTCAACGGGTATCCTTTGATTAAATGGGGTTGCCCGTTTTTTTTGTGCTTATATTTTCGTACATTTGTGGTCTATACAAAAATCTATAACTATGGCAAAAGAAGTCTTGACCCCGATGATGAAGCAATTTTATGATTTGAAGTCCAAACATCCGGATGCGGTCATGTTGTTTCGTTGTGGCGATTTTTATGAAACATATAGTCAGGATGCTGTAGTTGCAGCCGATATTTTGGGTATCACACTAACTAAACGTAATAACGGAGGCAAGAACGGCGATCCTATAGAAATGGCTGGATTTCCACATCATGCCTTAGATACCTATTTACCTAAACTAATTCGTGCTGGACGTAGAGTGGCCATCTGTGACCAATTGGAAGATCCTAAACTGACAAAAAAATTGGTTAAGCGTGGCATTACCGAGTTGGTTACTCCGGGTGTAGCAATGAGTGATAATGTGCTCAGTTACAAGGAAAATAATTTTTTAGCAGCTGTTCATTTTGGCAAGCAAGCCTGTGGAGTGGCATTTTTGGACATCAGCACAGGAGAGTTTCTTACAGCCGAGGGAACTTACGAATATGTGGACAAGTTGTTGGGTAGTTTTTCACCAAAGGAAGTGCTTTTCGAACGCGGAAAACGCAATTTGTTTGAGGGTAACTTTGGCACCAAATTTATTACTTTCGAGTTAGATGATTGGGTTTTTACCGATATTACAGCTACAGATCATTTGTTGAAACACTTTGAGGTAAAGAATCTAAAAGGATTTGGTGTGGATCATCTGAAGAACGGTGTCATAGCATCGGGTGCTATCCTTCAGTATTTGATAATTACACAACATATTCAAATCAAGCATATTACATCCCTTTCGAGAATAGAGGAAGAACGCTATGTAAGACTTGATAAGTTTACGGTGCGAAACCTGGAACTTGTGGGTTCGATGAACGAAGGAGGTATTTCGCTTCTCAATGTGCTCGACAAGACCATTACACCGATGGGAGCTCGTATGCTGCGCCGATGGTTGGTGTTCCCACTTAAAGACGAAAAGTTGATTAGTGAACGTCAGGATGTAGTGGACTATTTCTTCAAACATCCTGAGTTTAAGGAGTTCATCTCTACGCAGTTTCATTTAATAGGCGACCTTGAACGTATTATATCTAAGGTGGCCGTGGGCCGTGTTTCTCCTCGCGATGTGGTGCAACTGAAGGTGGCATTGCAAGCGCTTGAGCCCGTGAAAAAAGTTTGTGAAGTGGCCCATGATGAAACGCTGAGAAGAATAGGGGAGCAAATAAATTTGTGCGCCTCCATTCGTGATCGTATCGAGAGGGAAGTAAAGAATGACCCACCTTTGTTGGTCAATAAGGGCGGAGTAATAGCTGATGGCGTAAACGAGGAATTAGACAAGCTTAGAGAAATTGCTTACAAGGGCAAGGACTATTTATTGCAGATTCAGCAACGCGAGAGCGAGATAACAGGAATTCCCAGCTTGAAGATTAGCTACAACAATGTGTTTGGCTACTATCTGGAGGTGCGCAATACGCACAAAGACAAGGTTCCGGCCGATTGGATACGCAAGCAGACATTGACATCCGGTGAGCGCTACATCACGCAGGAACTAAAGGAATACGAAGAAAAGATATTGGGTGCAGAGGACAAGATTCTGGCCTTAGAAACTCGTCTGTTCAATGATTTAGTGTTGGCCTTGGCCGAGTATATACCGGCTATTCAAATCAACGCCAATCTCGTGGCTCGCATAGACTGTCTGCTTTCGTTTGCCGAGGTGGCGGCCGAGAACAATTACATACGTCCTGTGGTGGAAGATAGTGACGTTATCGACATCAAGCAAGGACGACACCCTGTAATTGAAAAGCAATTACCATTAGGGGAGCGATATGTGGCCAACGATGTGTTTTTGGATTCAGAGAAACAGCAAATCATCATCATCACCGGACCGAATATGGCCGGTAAGTCGGCTTTGCTCCGACAAACGGCTCTTATCACGCTATTGGCTCAAATAGGATGCTTTGTGCCGGCCGAGAGCGCACGAATAGGTCTTGTGGACAAGATATTTACACGTGTGGGTGCCAGCGATAACATTTCGGTGGGAGAAAGTACGTTTATGGTGGAAATGAACGAGGCGTCGAACATATTGAACAACCTTTCACCACGTAGTTTGGTGTTGTTTGACGAGCTTGGACGTGGTACTTCAACCTACGACGGAATCAGCATTGCATGGGCCATTGTGGAGTATATTCACGAGCATGCAAAGGGTAGGGCACGTACTTTGTTTGCCACTCACTACCACGAACTTAATGAAATGGAGAAATCGTTTTCACGCATCAAGAATTACAATGTATCGGTGCGTGAAGTGGATGGGAAAGTGATTTTCTTGCGCAAATTAGAACGAGGCGGAAGCGAACATTCTTTTGGTATTCACGTGGCCAAATTGGCCGGTATGCCTAAGAGTATTGTGGAGCGAGCCAATGTTATATTGAAGGAGTTGGAGCAGGGGGGAGGCAAGGAAAATCTCGGTGGCTTGAGCGGTAAAGACATCAAGCCGGATGCCGACGGAATACAACTTAGTTTCTTCCAGTTGGACGACCCGGTGCTGTGTCAAATTCGTGACGAGATATTGCACCTGGACATCAACAACTTGACACCTGTAGAGGCTCTTAATAAATTGAATGATATAAAAAGAATTGTCAAGGGCAAGTAAGCCTTGCTGACAAGACGTTGAGATAAAGAATAAAGCCGAGGTTGAACCACAACAACCTCGGCTTTATTTATAGTTGAAAACTACTGTTTTTCACTGAATTTTCTGCACCATTTACCGCCTAGCACACAATATATTCCGATGATGATGAACGGGATGCTCAAAAGTTGTCCCATATTGATGAGCATAGAGTTCTCGAAGTCTACCTGAATATCCTTAGTAAACTCTATAAAGAAGCGCGCCGTGAAGATAAGGCTCAAGCATAGGCCAAAGAAGAATCCTGTGCCCACTTTCTTGGGATTTTTATGGTAAAGGAATGCTAATATGCCGAAGAACACGAAGTAGC
Source organism: Paraprevotella sp. (assembly GCA_017425765.1). Lineage (GTDB taxonomy): Bacteria > Bacteroidota > Bacteroidia > Bacteroidales > Bacteroidaceae > Paraprevotella. The sequence goes on from JAFOXE010000184.1 coordinate 3,560, forward strand.
AAAGTGCTTCATACAACTGCCCCGGATGGCGTGGTTGCATATCCACTTGCTGAAAAATAAAAGCCCATGGCACCTCGGTGGGGCGACCGATGATTTCCGAATTCATTAGGTTTCCCATGCGAATAAAGAAGGCTGCAATAGGTGTGGCAATAGCAATGTTATCCAGTACTCGCAAGATGTTGATATGGGTTTTTCGGGCATAGAGTAGTAGAGCAATGCTTAGTCCTAATGTACCTCCATGACTGGCCAGGCCGGTGTAGCCGGTGAAAACCCACCCTCTGCCCGGAATGTCGCGAATGGGCAGGAACATCTCGATGGGATGTGCCAAGAAATAGCCTGGTTCGTAGAACAAACAATGTCCTAATCGTGCTCCTGCTATGATGCCGATGAAGCAATAGAGAAACAAAGGCTCAAATAGCTTTTCGTCAAGGCTTTGTTTCTGATACAATTTTTGCACCGTCAGGTATCCACACAGAAGGGCGAGTGCCCAGCAGATGGAATACCCGCGCACACCA
>JAFOXE010000185.1 GCA_017425765.1 Paraprevotella sp.
GAACAAAAATACGGAATCGACGAAAAACGTTTGGCCGAGTATGCCGAACAAATTAAGGAAGTGCACGATATGGGTGTGCAAATTGGTATTGTGATTGGTGGCGGAAACATTTTCCGTGGCTTGAGCGGTGCAGGAAAGGGTTTCGACCGTGTAAAGGGCGATCAAATGGGTATGTGTGCTACGGTTATCAATTCGTTGGGATTAAGCAGCGCGTTGGGTGCAATAGGTGTTAAAAGCCGTGTGTTGACAGCCATCCGTATGGAACCTATTGGCGAATTCTACAACAAGTGGAAAGCAATTGAGTGTATGGAACAGGGCGAGGTGGTGATTATGAGTGCCGGAACAGGCAATCCTTACTTCACAACTGATACAGGTTCGTCATTGCGTGGTATAGAAATCGAGGCCGATGTAATGCTAAAGGGAACACGTGTGGACGGTGTGTATACAGCCGATCCTGAGAAGGACCCAACCGCGACAAAATTCGATGAAATTACTTACGATGAGATTTACAACAAGGGCTTGAAGGTGATGGATTTGACAGCCACTACTATGTGCAAGGAAAACAATCTTCCCATCTACGTGTTCAATATGGACGTGTATGGCAATCTAAAGAAGGTAATGTCTGGTGAACCGATTGGTACATTGGTGCATAATTAAATCGAAGGTACAAGAAAGAACCTTCGTAAGTAAATAGAATCATCCCCTGCATCTTAACTCATAGAGAAGGATGCAGGGGATGATTTTTATGTAGCTCCTATGCAAGAGTTGTGTATGTTTTACTCGATGGTGGCGTTCACTGTGCCACCGTTATTGGTGTATGTTCCGTCCACTTTGATGCTGCGACTTGCCGAGTTTGTGTTCTTTACGGTAATTTTACCTGCCGATACAGTCATATCAAAGTCTACCTTGATTCCCATGCAACGACTTGTGGTCCAATCTGCAGGGTTTATATATGTGCCACCCGTTGCCTCCACGTAAATGTTGGTGGCATTTTCATCTTCGCTCACAAACATGTCGCCGTTTACGCTGATACCCTTAGAGCCGTTTCCGCTATTGTATATGGTAATGTTTCCTCCACTGATGATTAAATCGTCGTCACACTGCAAACCGTCCATATCGTGTCCGGTGATGTTCACGTTGAGTGTACCGCCTTTGATAATCATCTGGCCGTTGTTCTCGTCGGTCGCATCCGTAGTGATTTCTGCTTGAACACCGTCGCCGGCTACGTTGGCAATGTTCACCACGCCACCGTTCATTTGGAAGTATTGTCCGGCATGCAAGCCATCTCCCGCAGCAGAGAGAACCGTTATTGTACCTGTGCTGCGCTTTAGTTGCAAGTACTCTTTTGAGCGGATGGCATGTTTTACACGACCGGTTAGATTTAATGTTCCCGCTCCTTCTATCTCAAGGTGCCCCTTACAGTATAGAGTCGCCTTTTGAGTTCCTGTGGTAGCGTCGCAGAGCGTGTTCACGGTTCCTTCGTGCAAAATCAGCTCTACACGTTTTCCGCATTGGATGTCAATGGCGCCGTTCTTGTTTGAGGTGAGGTTAAGACCGTTCAAATAGAACTTACATTTATAACTTCCTGTATAGACAAGCGAACCTACATTAGATGTTCCCTGCAATACATATTCCAATTCATCGGCTACATTGGTGGAGGTAAGTGATACGTGCGCTCCAGAAACGGAGTAGGTTACACCGGAAATACCGGCAGGGATACTCACCGATGCAGATGCGCCATTATACGTAACTACAACCTTTCCCTCGGTGTTCAAAGCCGGAGGAGTAAATGTCAAGCTATCGATGGCAGAGGTGTAGTAAGTAGTGCCATTGATGGTGATACGAGAGCCGGCTGCGGAGAAAGGCATCTGAGTGGCTTCATCGCACGAAATCTTGGTGTACTCACCAAATTGCCATAGATACATATATTGTTGAGCCGAAGATTGTACTGCAGCTGCCAATATCATTATTATAAAAAGTATTGATTTTCTCATTATCGAGTTACCTTTAACACTTTACCATTAACCTTAACTATATACAATCCCTTAGGGAGCGATGCAAGACTTACTTGTCCGCCGTTTAGCGAGGTCATTTCGCGCAAGGCCTTCGTGCCATTCACACTATATACTTCAACTACACCACGGCCAGACATTCCGTTCAACATCACCATTTGTGAGGCTGCATCATAGCCTAATTCAAAGGCCGCGTCCATTTTGGCCGATTGGATTGCTGTAGCTGTAGCTGAGAAGAACATCTTCTCCATAGTGGATAGTTTAATGGATTGCACTCCTTCAGTGGTGGTGGCGTGTAATTGTCCACCAGAGAATGTTATCTTTTTCAAGGTGTTTAAGGCAATACTTTGTTGTACACCCCCATACTGCAAAGTGAGGTAAGAATAGTTTTCGGCCTTGGCAGTTTGCATGGCACATGCAGTCAATAGCAAAATGACTAATTTGTTAAATCTATTTTTCATGCTTATATTCTCCTTTTAGAATTTAAATGAATATCCAATGGCGATTGGTGAGTTTAAATAATCCATTCTATCAGTACTATTAGCAAACACCTCGTCTGCTACTAAACTATCTTTAAATTGTCTCTTGATTTGTTTTGGAAAAAGCATTTCATTTGCCATTATACATCTCTCCTTTTCATTTTTTTATATTTCTACACTATAATTTACATCTTGAGTAAATACTAAATCTGGTCTATATACATATACATTATATATAGTTGGGTCTGAACCACTATAATCTTGAACAGAAACAGTATTCTTTACAAACACTTCTGAAACTTCTTTATTAAAAGCTTCCACGTATTTAATTGAAGTTAC
>JAFOXE010000186.1 GCA_017425765.1 Paraprevotella sp.
GTTCCTAAAGAATCCTAAGAAGTTTACCGACCTAGGAGGAAAAATTCCTAAGGGAGCCCTACTAGTAGGTCCTCCGGGAACAGGAAAAACTCTTCTGGCCAAGGCCGTAGCTGGCGAGGCCGACGTTCCATTCTTCTCCATGTCTGGTTCGGATTTTGTGGAAATGTTCGTAGGCGTAGGTGCGAGTCGTGTACGCGATTTATTCCGTCAGGCAAAGGAAAAATCTCCTTGCATCATCTTCATCGACGAGATAGACGCTGTGGGCCGGGCTCGTGGAAAGAATCCATCAATGGGTGGAAACGACGAGCGCGAGAATACCCTTAACCAACTTCTTACCGAGATGGACGGTTTTGGGACAAATAGCGGTGTAATTATTCTTGCTGCTACCAACCGAGTAGACATCCTTGACAAGGCATTGTTGAGGGCCGGACGTTTCGATAGACAGATTCACGTCGACCTTCCTGACTTAAACGAACGAAAAGCTGTATTCCGTGTACACCTTCGCCCCGTAAAGGTAGATAAAAGCGTAGATATTGATATGTTGGCTCGCCAAACTCCTGGTTTTTCAGGAGCTGACATTGCCAATGTATGCAACGAAGCAGCACTTATTGCAGCACGTCACAACAAGACATCCGTAAGCAAAGATGACTTCTTGAGTGCAGTTGACCGCATCATCGGCGGTTTGGAAAAGAAAACGAAAGTAATGACCGAGAACGAAAAGCGTACTATTGCTTTGCATGAAGCCGGTCATGCTACTATCTCGTGGTTCTTGGAACACGCCAATCCGCTCATTAAGGTAACCATTGTACCCCGTGGCAGAGCCCTTGGTGCAGCATGGTATCTACCCGAAGAACGTCAAATAACCACAAAGGAACAGATGTTGGACGAGATGTGTGCCACATTGGGTGGTCGCGCTGCCGAAGAACTCTTCACCGGACATATTTCATCGGGAGCAATGAACGACTTGGAGCGAGTCACCAAACAAGCATACGCCATGATTGCATACATGGGTATGAGTGACAAACTACCTAACCTCTGCTACTATAGTAATGAGGAATATAGTTTCAGCAAGCCCTACTCCGACAACACCGCGCAACTCATTGACGAGGAAGTTAAACGTATGATTCAAGAACAATACGAACGCGCCAAGGCCCTACTCCGACAACACGAAGAAGGTCACGAAAAATTGGCACAAGTTCTTGTAGAACGCGAGGTCATCTTTGCGGAGGATGTCGAGCAAATCTTTGGCAAACGTCCATGGACTAGTCGAACCGAAGAATTACTTGAAGACTACACTGAGGAAGATGATACTAAGGGAGCAGAAGATATTAATACTCATGCTCAAAACACAAGTGGCGAAAGCGAAAACACAGAGATATCTCAAGATTCTCTACTCGATGAAGAAAACAAATAAACATCTCTTTCAGTACACATCCAGAAACAAAGAAGTTCATATATTCAAGAAACAACCCTAAAACCTATTGTCATGACAGATAAAATGAAGAACTTAATTGTCCGCACCCTTACGGGTATGGTTTTCGTTGCGGTATTGGTAGGAGCCATCGTATATCATCCCTCTACCTTTGGATTCCTTTTTGCTATTATCACAGCTTTAAGTGTGAGAGAATTCTGCACCGTGGTGAACCAACGTGAAGACGTACAAATAAATTCTTTAATTTGTACTGTATCGGGTGTTTATTTGTTCTTGGCATTCTTTGGATTCTGCAGCAACCTTACTCCATCAAGTGTATTCATTCCCTATTTGCTCTCCATCATTTACTTGTTAGTAAGTGAATTGTACTTGAAACGACCAAATCCAATCAACAATTGGGCATACACCATGATGAGCCAAATGTATGTAGCTCTACCCTTTGCCTTGCTCAACATATTGGCATTCCAAAGCAATACAAACTCTGAATACAGCATTAGCTATATAGGTATAATTCCACTCTCCGTATTTATTTTCTTATGGAGTAGTGACTCCGGAGCCTACTGTTTCGGTTCAATGCTTGGCCGTCGCAAACTATTTCCTAGCATTTCCCCTAATAAATCATGGGAAGGCTCCATTGGTGGTGGAATTACGGCTTTAGTGGTTTCGGTCATCATTGCACAATTCAGTTCAGCGCTTTCACTTGTTGAATGGATGGGATTGGCGCTTACAGTTGTCGTATTCGGTACATGGGGCGACCTTGTAGAAAGTTTGCTTAAACGTAAATTAGGTATTAAAGACAGTGGCCACATCTTGCCCGGACACGGTGGTATGCTCGATCGTTTCGACAGTGCCATGCTGGCCATCCCCGCAGTATGCATCTATCTTTACACCATTACCCTTTGGTAAGATAGCTCCTCGAGTCTTTACGTTTCTTGCTTGGAACAGCTATTCTCACATTGAGAATTCACAATATAAATCTGTCGGTGACCACTCTTTGTCATCGACAGATTTATCTAAAAAACATACCTTAATTATAATATTCACTTCTTAAAAAATACATTATGATTCAACTTCTTGACGTTACGTTCCCTGTTGATAGTGTGGCTCAAGTACTCATAGCCGACGGTCAACACCCAGAACGAATCCAGCAACTTATTCAGCAATTAATTAACTGGGGTGTAGAAGCAGGAAAAAGCATTCTTGCTGCCACATTGATCTTCATTATAGGTCGTTTTATAATTTCTATAATCAATAAAATGGTGCGTCGCATCCTTATACGCCACAATGTAGAGCCCAGCATTCGCACCTTTATACGTAGTTTTGTAAACATTCTGCTCACTGTAATGTTGATTGTTTCCATTGTAAGTGCTTTAGGTGTCAACACCACCTCCTTTGCTGCACTATTGGCTTCTGCCGGTGTAGCTATCGGTATGGCTCTATCGGGCAATCTACAAAATTTAGCAGGCGGCCTCATAATTCTTTTGTTTAAGCCCTACAAAGTTGGCGATTATATTGACGCAGAAAGTGCCTCTGGAACGGTCAAGGAGATTCAAATCTTCCATACCATTCTTACCACTCCCGACAACAAGGAGATTTATGTTCCAAACGGTGCACTCAGTAGTGGAGCGGTTACCAACTACAATCGAAACGATACACGTCGCTTGAGTTGGACCATCTCAATTGAATACGGAGAGGATGTAGAAAAGGTAAAAAAGGTACTCACTGACTTGGTCTTGGCAGACGAAAGGGTATTAAAAGACCCGGCTCCATTTGTTGCTCTTCAGGCCTTGAGCGCAAGCAGTGTTGATATTCTATTACGTGCTTGGGTGGCATCATCCGACTATTGGGCTGTAAATTTTGATATGAACCAACGTATTTACGAAGAATTCAACAAGCAGGGCATCGAATTCCCATTCCCACAACTTACCATTCATCAAAACTAAGTTATCAAGTCAAATCTTATATACCTTATATAATAAGAGCGGGCAGAATGTTTTAATTACATTCTGCCCGCTTTATTATTGAGTGTACAGCTTGCTGCATCCACAACAAGCCTACACCTTAATTATTCCCACAACCTACTACGCCAAATCTCGATCGAAGGATCGTATTGTTGCTTTACATATTCATCTCCGCCCACTACCTCATCGTGTAGACTGCTCACAGCCATCAAAGGTTCCTCTTCGATGTTGATGCAATATAGTTCGGGTTTACAATACTTTTTCATAGTTATCCTCTCCTTACTTTACCATTACCTTATTACCGTTCACAATATACAAACCCTTTGGCAACTTCTTCACATCCGTAAAAATTCTGCGTCCGGTCAATGTATAAACGCCTTCCTTAGCACCGTTTCTAGTTTCGTTTTTCACTTCCTCAATACCGGTAACATCGTTCCAATTTATATTGAAGCTCTTAACGCCTAACGATTTTGGCACAGCCAAATAGGCGGTGTACAAATTCTTCATTGTGAAAGGAGCACCGTCTTCTGCACCCCAATAAAATCCATAATCTGACCCGTTTACAGCCAACTTATAATACAAGACGTCACTACGTACTGACATTGCGGTTTTTCCGTCATCTGCACGGCCACCTTCCAGCAAGTTGTCGGCCTGCACATGTTTTGCCTCCACATCCTTACTTAGTACCGAAGCATAAAAACTTCCGGCAACCTCGCCACTCGATATCAACAAAGCGGTATATGCAGGCACCTCATCACCCCCCTTATAAACCTCTGTGAACTTGATACTATTACCTTCTACGGCATATACCACAGAACCTGTCAAGCCTTGAGGCATTCTGTATGCACTCTCCGAATAGAAGGTACCAAAATTACCCACAGCCTCGGCGGTCTTGGCTTGCACCACTTTACGATAAAGTTGAATATCCTTTTGACCGCTTACATAGCATGAAAACAAAGAGCTGCCATCATTATATCTCAAAAGGTTTCTTTCATTTGAACCTTGGAATGTTATTGTTGCATTTCCGTTTGCATCAAAAGAAATGCTTGCTTTACCGTTATCATCCAATTTTGTTTGTGTCTTCAAATGATTACTTGAACTTGATGCTGCATACAAATAACCGCCCTCAATAGCATCATAGAAAGTGTATTTGCTACCAGAAGTTCCCAACACTAATTCACGAGCCAATTCATCATCGTCCCCAGCGTCATTTGAAGCACAATTTGCATCTGTTATTACTCCATTACTAATGGTAACCGCACTAGTTCTACGATTATTACTATACTGCCATCCCAAAAGTTTACTATATTCCTCGTTCACAATCAAGTAAACGCCACCATCTACCAAATCTGCTTGAGAGGTTACTTTTACATAACTCGTAATGGTTTCCGCAATACTTTTTTTAATAAATTCTGAACTTGCCACCGAGCTTGTCACATCTCCTTTCACCGCTATAGCCTTTACAATGCAAGTTTTGGTTATAGTAAAAGGGGCTTCATAAGTAGATGTACCCTCTGCTCCCACCTCGGGAGTAGCTCCATTCGTAGTATAGTAGATGACTGCAGAAGGATCTGATGCAGTAAGTGTTACTTGCTGACTACCCACGAATTCTGTACCATTCTCCGGAGCAATAGATACAAGCATATTTACAGAAGGCTCATAGGTAACGCTTAGATAGTCCACATATAAAC
>JAFOXE010000187.1 GCA_017425765.1 Paraprevotella sp.
AACCCGTATCGTTTATCCATTGGGATGCCAGATCCGGTATCAGTAACGATGAATTGTCCCGAATGTGCACTACGCTTTTTGAATTCCAAGGTAATTTTCCCCGTTTCAGTGTGTTGTGCGGCATTGTCCAATAAGTACAACAAGATATTCTCCAAAGCTTCGGCATTGGTGTGTACGGTTACTCGAGGAACATTTAATGAGGCTGCTACCTCGGGCTTGAATCCTTCTTTGGCCTTGTTCATGATGTTTTCGCAAAGAGTGTTTATGTTTAAATCCTTAACCGGATAATGCTTCTCACGAGTACGCTCAAGCTCCATGTACGATTGGATATGGGCCATGAAATTTTTTAGCGCCTTGATGTGTGTCTTGGCTTGACCGTTTTCGATTGCATCGAGCGATGGAGCAAGCTGTTCGCTGATATTATAAATGAATTTACTCTTTTGTTCGTTGTTGTCATTGGCTATAGTAAGACTGTGCTTCAGTTTCTTTATCTGGTTGATATGCTTGAACATTACACCGATAAAGAAAAGTAAAGCCCCGCCTAATGCTACGGCCAATATGCACAAAAAGATAATGAATCCTTGTTGTGTGGTAATCTTGCTTTCTTTTTCCTGAAGGGTAGATTGTGTGGCTGCATATTCATCTTTAAGCGATTTAAGCTCAGAAGCGGCCTTCACTCCCTTGATGGAGTCTTGCCAGTTGATGTAAAGTCGTTCCAAGGCTTGGGTAAGTGAGGCATTGTTGCTCTTTTTGGCTTGTGCCAGCATGTCTTGGAAACATTTATTCGTACCGTTCTCGTCTTGTCCGGCAGAACGTTTCTGAACCAATTGTTTGTAACATTGCAGACTCTTGTCGTTCATTCCGAATTTTTGAAAGTATCCAGCCTTGGTCATGAGCAAATCTTCACTCAATGCATTTTGTTGGGCTTGGTTGGCCCAGTCTTCTAATTTTTCTATTTGAAGTTTGCTTTGCTCGGCATTATTCAGACGCATATACATGCGCAAGCGCTCCTTGCTGACTTGGTAATGGAGTTCTGGGGCTTGTTTCTTTGTGCCTTTTTCGTGTGCATGAATAAGGGCGTCCAACTCTCGACATGTGGCAAAAGCTTCTTTCCACTCGCGGTTTTCTGTTTGTTGGATACTAGTCTTTATACCTTCTTCAATACTTTTCTGTATGTTTGTTTCTTGAGCATAGGCTGAAAAAATGCAGCACATCATTGCCCATATGATAAGTTGTTTTTTCATGTTTCTGTTTATTTTTTACGCAAATTAAAAGGATTTATTACTATTTCGCAAACAAAAAAGCTATCTTTGTTCCATTAATAACGTATACAAATGGAAATAGGTTTAACTTATACTTCAACTTTGGTAGTCTCTACCGATCATGTAGCAGCTGTTATGGGTAGTGGTGATTTGCATGTTTTTGCTACTCCGGCTATGGTAGCTTTAATGGAAAATGCAGCGATGCTTGCTGTGGCCAACCATCTGCCTGAGGGGGCTACAACCGTAGGAGCCATGATGAATACCTCGCATGTAAAACCTTCTCCGGTAGGCGATACCGTGCGTACAACAGCCGTGTTGACCGAAATAGATGGCCGTAAGCTGACTTTCAGCGTAAAAGCTGAGGATAGCAAAGGCATTATCGGCGAGGCAACTCATGTGCGTTATATCGTCGACAGAGAGCGGTTTATGAGTAAACTGTAACTTGTTGTTATAATTGTTTAACGTAGTCGTATAATCGTTTATAGAAGGGGTGCTTTGTAAGTGTTGAGGCATCTCCTAGGATGATGAGCTTCATTCGGGCACGGGTGATGGCTACATTCATACGTCTTAAATCATTCAAAAAACCTATCTGACCATCTTCATTAGCGCGAACAAGGCTGATGAGAATCACATCTCTTTCTTGTCCTTGAAAACCATCCACTGTATTGATGGTTATCAGATGGCGGAAGGGTTTTAGTAAACTTTCTTTCTTGACCAATTGACGCAGATATTGTACTTGTGCCTTGTATGGAGAGATAATGCCGAAATCAATTCGCTCTTCCAATAAACGCTCTTTCCCAATCTTCTGGATATAATTTTTTAGTTGCTCCAAACATAGCATGGCCTCTTGCTTATTGATGCGTCCGAAACTTTCGCCCACAAACTCCTCGTTGCAATCCATCCCCTCGGTGTTCATCCACACGATAGGCGTGTCGAAATCGAGGATGCTCCGATATTTCACTTCGGGAGCCGATGCCAGTTGTCCGTGATAAAACCAATCGGACGAGAAACGCATGATTTCATCGTTCATCCGGTACTGGATTTTGAGGAGTGAAACAGCCTCGGGCTTGTTTTGCACGATGTGTTGCATGAGTGTCTTGTCTAACCCACCGCGCATGGCTTCGATGCATTTGATGGTGGGCGGAAGTTGTTGATGGTCGCCAGCCAATACTACTCGGTCGGCCTTGCGGATGGCTATCCAACATGCGGCCTCCAACGCTTGTGCGGCCTCGTCGATGAAGAGCGTGCCGAACTTCATGCCCATCAATATACGGTTGGCCGAACTGACCAAGGTGCATGATATAACCCTTGCTTCGCTGAACAATTCGGCATTGATGCGAATTTCTAGCTCCGTAGCTCGATCCTTCAACGAATTTATTTTCTGGCGGATACTCTCTCGGTTAGCTCCTTTGCGGTTTTGCGAGTGAAGGTCACGGATAGCCTTGCGGATGCTCCAAAGCTGCGGATAGTCGGGGTGGCTCTCGAAGCGGCGTTCGTAGGTAAAGGATAACATCTTGTCGTTCACGCGCGTCGGATTCCCGATGCGGAGAACGGGTACACCTCTATCTACCAACTTTTCGCTGATCCAGTCTACTGCCATGTTGCTTTGTGCACAGACCAAGACTTGGTTCTCCCGATGCAAAGTTTCGTAAATGGCTTCCACGAGGGTCGTTGTTTTTCCAGTCCCCGGAGGACCGTGCACGATAGCTACATCCTTGGCGTGGAGAACCTTGTTGACGGCTTCTTCCTGCGTAGGGTTGAGCCATGGGAAGCGGGTCGGAGCAAAGCTGAAAGTCGAGGTTTTCTGAGTGCCGTGGAAGATATCCCTCAATTCGGCTAACCGGTTATTCTTGGCCTTGATTGTTTGGGCGAGGGCTTCAAACATGAGGCGGTAGCTCGTCTCGTCGAAGTAGAGCTGTACACCCAATCGGTCAGCACTCTGGATGTCCATCAAAGCAGATGCTCCTGGGAGGATAACTACCATGCGGTCTTCGTCTACATAATTCACACTGCCGATGAAGTTGAAGTAGTGCAACTTTTCGGAAGCATCTTGTGTGAAGAAGCATAGCGGGCGTCCGAACTCAAAGGTATGCTCTATGTCCTTGTCTTCTTGGCGCTCTACTTCTACTACTAATTGGTTGAGCGAATTATAGTAGCTTCGCCCAACGGATAAAGGATACCAACACATACCACGCTTGATTTTTCTGGCAATGCCCATCGCTTCCGTCTGTTGGTGGAATTGTTCTTTTTCGTGTTCATACTCCATACGTAGGAGCAATTCCTGACGTTGCAGGTGAGTGATAGGGCTGGGGGTGTGTATGGAACTCCTGTTCATCTTGTTATGCCGGAAATTGAGGTTTTCTGATGGAACAAAGATATAAAATATACATTCCACTCACCAAGTTTTGATGTGATGTTTTTCCGAGGTAAAAGAAAATTTGTTTGTAAATGCGTTGTACCATGTTGCTTCTCATTCAAGACTTGTTAAAAATATGGTGAAATATTTGATTTCATGGAGTTGGTAATGTATTTTTGTCAAAATTTAATTAGAATTATAGCAGATGGAGAATAAACAATTGTCATCGGCTTCGTATGCCGACACCAAGCCGCATTATCATATTCTTGACGGCCTCCGTGGGGCTGCTGCCTTAATGGTGGTGTGGTATCATGTGTTCGAGGGCTTTGCCTTTGCCGAAGGTTCTGCTATTGATGTGTTCAATCACGGATATTTGGCTG
>JAFOXE010000188.1 GCA_017425765.1 Paraprevotella sp.
GGCCACCTCTTCCAATGAGGTATTACCGGCACGTTCACCGATACCGTTAATAGTAACCTCGGCTTGACGAGCACCGTTCATTATACCGGCGATGGTATTGGCGGTAGCCATTCCCAAGTCGTTATGACAGTGTGTTGACAAGATAGCGCTACCATTTGCCAATCCGTCGACGTGTTCCATCAAGTACTTAATCTTTGCACCAAAGTCTTGTGGCAAGCAATATCCTGTGGTGTCGGGAATATTCACCACCGTAGCACCGGCTTTCACCACAGCATCTACCACGCGAGCCAAGTACTCATTTTCTGTACGACCTGCATCTTCTGCATAAAACTCTACGTCTTCTACATAGCGCTTGGCGTACTTCACAGCAGCCACGGCACGTTCAATAATCTCTTCACGATTTGAATTGAATTTGAAACGAATGTGCGAATCGCTGGTACCGATACCGGTATGGATTCTCTTATGTTTTGCATATTGCAATGCTTCGGCGGCTACGTCGATATCCTTTTGTACTGCACGAGTCAAGGCACAAATGGTGGGCCAGGTAACGGCCTTAGATATCTCAATCACTGAGTTAAAATCACCGGGACTTGACACCGGGAATCCGGCCTCAATAACGTCTACTCCTAAAAGTTCAAGTTGCTTGGCCACCTGAATTTTCTCTACGGTGTTCAATTGGCAACCGGGCACTTGCTCACCATCACGAAGGGTGGTGTCGAAAATAAATAATCTGTCGCTCATATTTCTTTTGTTTTATGTTTATCTTAATTCATCAAAAAGAGCCTTTCGCACGAGGAAGTGGGAAAGGCTCTTGTATAGGGTTCATCACACCCTTTATGCACCGACCACACTTCCGACTACGTCACGCAATCGAATAATCAAGCCAGATAGCAAATTGGATGTAAATGTAGCGTTCATCTTTATCACTCTTTTTTGTTCGTGTATGTGGCAAAGATAACACGAATGATACAAACTGACAAGAATTTTAATAGAAAAATAGATAAAAAGGTAGCATTTTTCCAACGAGCGCTTCTATTCCGGCAGCTGCCACACGCCACGTGCTCGCACGAACTTCTACCGAGCTCCTCATTTAGAGGGCGTCACGTACGTACCTTCTTCTATAAACAAGCCCTCTATCTCCACATCACCCACCATATACTCGGCAGGAATGGTAAACTGATGGTTCTCATCAAACAATGCGCGGTCAAATCGTTGGATTTGCCACTGCAGATTATCGTGAACAATGCTGTCGCCCGAAAGATTGTAGCCGTACTTCACCAAAATACCGGCATACTCAAATCCCTCCGAAGGCACCATCCTAATGGTAAAAGGTTTACCAAAGGGAGTTTGATACTTCACCAAGTCCTCACCCTGTGCACTCAGCACGGCACCATTACGATTGGCGTCGTTCACGTTACAAAAGTCGCCATGAATATTTAGGCGCACATCTGCTATGGCACCACGGTGGCGCACAATGGAGTTTTCGCCACCGATCGAGCCGGCAGGGTCCATGCTGTTCCAGTCCACCACATAGCGCAAACGATAATATCCGGGGGGCATATCGGCCGGAATGGTGAAGGCTGGCGGATTCAACACATTACGTGCCGCGCCGGTCAGGGCTGTGCCCGCACTGTTGTGTCCGCTTTCGTTCGTGCCGTAATAGGAATAGGTCATCACATCGCTACCCTCTTCCGGAGTGTGGTCCGACTTCATCGCCACATTAAATCTACCATCGTTCTCACGATCAAGATACACGTATCCATGCATCCATCCTCCTTTATAAGCAAAGTTGGCTGTCACGGTTTCGCCCGCTCGTGCACAAAAGGCCTGTGCCGTCATGTCGTTATACATCACATAGGGAGTCGAGGGCAGATTGATGCGTTGCTCGCCACCCGAAGCCGACGTTAACGATATTGCCTGCAAGCACCTGTCACCTTGAACGTATCGTTGGTTCTTATCAAAATTCAAGGCATAGAAGCCATACACAAATTTAGGTCGAGGATTATCGTTCACCTCGATATTGTCGATGTAGCACACCTTGTCTTCGGTATAATGATGTGGCGATTCGCAATCGGGCACCACCACAAGGCTGTAGATTTCTATACCTCCGTTGCCCTTGATGGGGAGCACCACATCGTGCCATCTATTGGCGCCTACATTGCCGGTCGACAGGGCCCAAAATTGCTCGGTCGAGGGCGATTGACCGGCACGGTCGGTACGTTTACCCAAACCCACCACCATCACTCGCCCACTGTAGGGTCGGTGCACCATCACGTGCAAATAGCGTGTTTGGGGTGTCAATTCGAACGGCTCCTTTAGGTCGACACGTACACCGAAAGTATTGCTTCCAAAGCGAGAACGCTGTACGGCCAATATCTTGTTCGAGGCATTGGGGGCCAATCCTAAATCTGATTCCACCTGCTTCAAATGGTTCTTCACCACGGCAAAATTTCCTTTGAGCAATTTGCTACGAAAGGGTGAGGCCTCCCACGTGTCGTACACGTCCAATTGCTTGTAATCTTTCTTCTCAAACGTAAGAGTCTGGGCAACACTTAACGCAGAGCCCAAACTGAGCAACGAGAATAGAATATATTTGTAGGTCATGTCTTCAAAGGATTAAAAATTAGTAAACAGCTATTTTACTCAATAAAGGACAAGCACGGCTGTCGTGAATGTGCACACGAATTCCCTTCGCCACACATCCCTCGTCATAACTGGCTGCGGTGCTCCCATTCAATGGAACAATACGCTTATATCCAATGGTCGTAGTTTCCACGTTGGCGGCCACTCGACTCCACTGTTCACCATCGATTGTGGTTTCTATGCTGAACGAGCGCACACGTTGCCCCTTGGCTATATGCTCCATCAATTCCACATATCGAATGGTTTTAGGCTCATCCCACATTAAAGTCAGGGTATTCTTAAGGGTTTCATCATTTGGTGCCCAATAGGTAGCTTTGTCGCCATCGGTCAGGTGGGCCACGTCATAACTGCGGGTGGCACCGGCACGTCGTGTTTCACTGGCCGTAATCTTTGCACTCACAGCCAAATCGTGGGTCAAACGTTCCTTCACCAATTGGCCCATGCCCACAAGAGCATTCACCGAGGCTTCGGGCAGCACACCGGCCTTATTGGGTGGTATGTTCAAGATAAGGGTAGCATTGCGACCCACGGTTTCCAAATACATCTGAAACAAGCGCTCCGAACTCAGGGGCGATTCACCCTCGTGATAGAACCACCCCATATTCGTGGCTTTGGCATCACTCTCTCCGGGCAACCAAAACCAACCATTTTCGGTTCCATACATTCCGTTCTTCTCCGGTGCATAATCACGATTCTCAGTCGACCAATTCGTTTGGCCGGCCCATCCGGCTTCGTTTCCTATCCAACGGGCTTCGCCACCCACGCCCCACAACACGCAATCGGGGCATACCTTATGCACCGTGTCACGCAAATTGGGCACGTCATAATAGGTTTCGCGGTCTACATTCACCGTGGTGTTTCTGCCGCCATAATAGCCATTGCCGCCATTGGCACCATCAAACCACATCTCAAATTGGTCGGTGCCATACTTGGCCAACTCGGCACACTGACGCAAAAACACATCTTTCACATAGCGGTCGGTTCCGTAGTGCACACTGTTTCGATCCCAAGGCGAAATATAGAAGCCGTACTTCATATCCAATTCCTTAGCGGCCTTAGCAAAGTCGCGTGGAACATTCACGGCACGCCCATATTCATTACCGGAATTGGTCACGTTGTGGTCGGTAGTAGAAGTGGGCCACAAGCAAAAGCCATCGTGATGTTTCACCACTGCAATGCCGCCTCGCATTCCGGCTTGTTTGGCTACTTCAAGCCATTGTCGAACGTTGGGCGCAGCAGTGGGTGCAAATCGGCTGCGATCTTCATCACCATTGCCCCACTCTAATCCGGTGTAGGTGTTCATTCCATAATGAAAAAAGGCGTAGAACTCGGTTTCCTGCCACTTTAATTGTCGGGGATGAGGAACAGGATGCACCGCTGCCGGTTCATTCTCTATGTTCTTGAGTTCTTCTATCTTCAGTTTCATTTGCGCCTGAGCAGTAACGGAACAAAGGCCTGCCAGCAGAAACAAGTATTTGTAAAAAATTCTCATAATAGTTCTTAAGGTTTGTTACATCATTATCTATATACAGATATACAAAGAAACAAAAAAACATCATTTAACGAATAAAACAGAGGATAGCCAGGAGTAGATTTAATCATTTTTAGGGATTTCGAACAAGCATTGTACCGTTCGGAAAAAACACACGCTCGCCCAAGTGCAGCACACACCATCGTGTAGATACCCTTCACATGCTCAAGTGTATGCCCTGCACACGAGCATGTAAATCAAGGTGAGATGTGCATGTGGCACCCCTTCACAATTCAACAAGCAAACCACACAAAAAAAACATCCGTAGAGAGGAATGCTCTCTACGGATGTCCAAGTATGAAAAGTGGATTATATTACCACCAGTAGTTGCGAACCTTGTACACAACCTTTGGTTGGTTTTGTGCGTAGGCCACAGCGATATCGCGTGCTGCCTTCACACGTGCCTTTTCCAAATCAGCTGCTGTTTGCAACTTCATTTGCTCCATCTTGCGATCGTAAGCCAAAGCTTCGTCATGCAGTTTCTGAATGCGTGCAGCCACTTGCTTAATCAAAGCTTGCGCCTTCGGATAAGAAGATGAATTGGGGTCTACTTGCGACAAGAGAGCCACAACCTTATCGCCCGAAGCATCGGTTTGATCGGCAGCCCATGCTGCTTGCGCCTCCATCAAGATGCTGGCAGCACGTGAGTCGATTTCCTTTTGGTAAGCCTCGTTCATGGCCGCTACAGCAGCCTTGTAATGAGAACATTCAATAGGAATTCCGGACAACTGATCGATAGCCTTAGCATATTCTTGGCTGGTGATCAAAGTCTTGGCTTGAGCAATCAACGATGCACCGTTCTTTTCATAGTAGTCGGTGATGCGTTGTTGAGCTGTAGCCACCAATTCAGAGATTGCTGGGTTCTTGGTCTTCAAACTCTTCAAGGCCGAAAGGATGGCACGTTGTTCTGAGTTGCCGGCACCCTTCACCTCAAAAGAACGAGATTCGAAACAGGTGTTTGAGAAACCGTCACCCACAGCCAATGTCACCTCAAGCACAGTAACAATCTTCGTAGGAGGTCCAGGAATAACTTGCTTGTCAAGCACATTGAAACGGGCAGCCAAAACGAAACGAGAATTAGTTCCGCTGGTGAATCCGTTGGCCGCGATAATAGAACGCAAACGGTTTTCAATAACCTCACTTACGTTCTGATCCAAGCCTTTAGCTGTGCCCGATGCCACAGGAGTAAGCTGCATCTGTGCAGAAGCAGAAACTACACCTGCCAACAAAGCTATCGAGCAAAATAATTTCTTAAACATCATAATCTAAATTATATTAACGCTTAATAAATACAGTAGCCTCACCAAGACCACGCATCTGCAACTTTGTACTGCTGTAACCAGCTGCCTTAAGAGCATCTCTCAAACCACGGGCCCAAGATTGAGTATCTACAGCACGGCCTTTCTCGTTGAACAACGGAATACGAACTTGCTCATACTCCAACATGGTGTCTGTAGCATCCAATGTTGAGAAAGAACCATTCACAC
>JAFOXE010000020.1 GCA_017425765.1 Paraprevotella sp.
AAGCGCAGGGATAATATTCCGGGCAAGGTAAGAAGCCTGGAAGCCGAATTTATGAATGTCTCCCAGTCGCAGATAGGAATATATAACACAATAGGCACTCGACTTGAAGCTGATCTGATATACGCACAAAAAAAGCGCAGCACTTTCAGCGTATTCATCCTCAAGGTGTTTGGCGTAACCTACCGATAGAATAACCAAAAGCCCGCGCCATACAGCACGAGCATTTTCGCAATATTCCTATCGGTTCATTCAGTCGCCAAACTTTAGAGGATAGAATAAAGCTAAAACGCTTTTCCAATATGTCTAAAATGTGCGTATCAAACTATACGCTATTGTTCCATAGGCAATTCTTATTTAATTTATTATATAAAAAAGTCTGTTCTATTTCACTTCCCAAATATCATTGGTGTAAAGCAATTCCGTAAAGTTATGATAAGGTTTCTTTGCTTTCACGTCCTCTATTTGCTCATGAACAGCATCGTTATAAGTTGGAGCCTCCACATCACGAATCACACCCAATGCTATTGGGAAGTCGGGACCTTCCATCAAGGCCAACTTCAAGTGTAAAGTGTTGTCTTGACAATGCGCATCGTGCACCAATATATCCTTTTCTGTCACGCCATTCTCACCCAATTTAACCACCTTAAGTCCAAATCCTTCTTGCATCAAACCATATTCATTGTTTTCGCCAAAGATCATAGGTTCGCCGTGACGCAAATAGATGGCATTCTTGGCACGACCTTCCTTGGTTGCCACAGAATCGTGCGTTCCATTGTTGAAAATCACACAGTTTTGCAGAATCTCGCAAACCGAGGCACCTTTGTGCTGAGCTGCTGCCTTCAGAATCTCTACGGTTCCCGTTGCGTCAGTGGCCACTGCACGTGCAAAGAATCGTCCTCTAGCTCCAAAACAAAGCTCGGCCGGACGGAATGGATCCTCCACGGTACCGTAAGGAGATGACTTGCTCACGAATCCGCGTGGCGATGTAGGAGAATATTGTCCTTTGGTCAAACCATAGATTCTATTGTTCAACAAAATCATATTGAGGTCTACATTACGACGCACGGCGTGAATAAAGTGGTTTCCGCCAATTGCCAATCCGTCGCCATCGCCCGAAATCTGCCATACGCTGAGGTTAGGATTTGCCACCTTGCATCCTGTAGCAATCGCAGCTGCACGACCGTGGATGGTTTGCATGGCATACGTATTCATATAATAAGGTAAACGACTGGAACAACCGATACCGGAAATCACGGCAATATCATGGGGTGCTACGCCCAACTCGGCCATAGCCTTATGCAACGACGCAAGGAAAAAGTGGTCGCCACAACCCGGACACCAACGTGGTTGTCCTTTTTTATAGTCTTTTGCTGTATATTCGCACATAATCTTAATCTTCTTTAATTGAGGGAATTACTTGTTGTAAATCTCGGTGAAAGCTTCAACCAATTCGGAAACCACGAAGGGTTGACCTTTGACTTCATTGTATTGATACGGAGCAAAACCGTCGATCTTCATGCGCAAATATGCCGCAAACTGACCCAAGTTTTGTTCGGCTACAACCACCTTCTTGTACTTCTTCAGCACCGATTCTGCATTGGCAGGAAGCGGGTTCAAATAAGTGAAATGAGCCAACGCCACCTTCTTGCCCTCGGCATTCATGCTTTCCATAGCCGAGTGCAAATGACCATAGGTTCCACCAAAACCCACAATCAACAACTCGGCATCTTCCACACAACCTTGCACCTCTACATCGGGCACAGGAATACGAGCCACCTTTTCGGCACGAATGCGGCACATCTTGTCGTGGTTGTCTGGATCGGTACTGATTGCACCGGTACGTCCATCCTTTTCCAAACCACCCAATATGTGAGTGTAGCCTTCACTTCCGGGCACTGCCCAATAGCGAGCCAAAGTTTCCTCGTTGCGAGTGTATGGAGTATAAGACCCCTTCATCTCGGCAGGAGCATAAGGAGGTACGATAGCTGGGTATTCGTTCAAGTCGGGCAAACGGAACGCACCGGAACCGTTTGCGACAAATGCATCGGTCAAAAGCACCACCGGGGTCATGTGTTCTACGGCCATCTTACACGCATAGAAGGCGGAATCGAAACAGTTAACGGGCGATGTGGCTGCAATAACCGGCATAGGCGACTCACCATTACGGCCAAACAAGGCTTGCAACAAGTCGGTTTGCTCACTCTTTGTTGGCAAACCTGTAGAAGGGCCACCACGCTGTACGTCAAGAATCACAAGAGGAAGCTCGGTGATTACCGCCAAGTTCATAGCTTCCGACTTTAGGCATACACCGGGACCTGAAGTAGAGGTTACTGCCAAGGCACCGGCAAAAGCTGCACCCACAGAAGAAGCGCAACCGGCAATTTCGTCTTCGCATTGCACTGTGGTTACGCCCAAACTCTTGTGTTTAGACAACTCATGCAAAACATCTGTGGCAGGTGTAATTGGATATGAACCTAAGAACAAGCGCATTCCGGCCTTCTCTGCTGCAGCGATAAAACCATATGCTGTGGCTTTGTTTCCCATGATGTCCATATACTTTCCGGGTACCTTTGTTTTCGACTCTATTTTGTAGGTATGAGCCACTGAAGAATGGGTATTTGCTCCGTAATCGTATCCGGCTTGAATAACCTTTACATTTGCTTCGGCTAATTCAGGTTTCTTGGCAAACTTCTCACGCAACATCGTGAACGCAATGTTCAAGTCACGATTAAACAGCCAACATACCAAACCCAAAGCAAACATATTGCGACATTTAAGCACAGCCTTATTATCCATGCCTGTATCGGCCAAACAATCCTTAACCATCTGGGTTATAGGAGCAGCAATCACATCGTTCTTAATGCCTAGCTCAGCGATAGGGTCTTGAGTAGTAAATGCTGCCTTTTCTAAATCCTTTTCGCCAAACGCATCGGTATCGATAATGATACAAGCTGTAGACTTGGCAAATTTGTATTGTGTTTTTAAGGCAGCAGCATTCATTGCCACCAAAACATCACACTTATCACCGGGGGTAAAAACCTTTCCGGCACCAATATGTACTTGGAAACCCGATACACCGGTCAACGAACCCTGCGGGGCACGAATGTCCGCAGGATAGTCTGGGAAGGTACAAATATCGTTACCTACCGTAGCGGACACGGTAGAGAAAATATTTCCGGCCAATTGCATACCATCGCCGGAGTCACCGGAGAAACGAACCACAACGTGGTCCAACTCCTTAACTTCTAATGAATCTGACATATCTTTTTTGTTTATATATTTCCACTAACTTGTGCATGTATACTTTACACATACGAAATTGCAAAGTTCGTAAAGATATAGGAAATAACAAAATTTTTTGCTTTCAAAATTCGCCCCAAACCACCCCGTCACAAAACAATTTATTACCAAACTGCAGAATTTTATTGCATTTTGAAACAAAGAAGAATGTAAAAGTGATATAAAAACCGCAAAAAAGATAAATACGAAAACTGTACGACCTTACATTGTATCCTAATGGTACAAATAATTTTACATGCTTAAAATTTTTATTTCTGCAGAAAGGACGTACCTTTGCACACGCTGTTGCCTTTGTAGTTCAATGGATAGAACAACGGTTTCCTAAACCGTCGATCCGGGTTCGATTCCCGGCGGAGGTACGACAAGAGGCAAGCCTCTGCTTGCCTCTTGTCGTACATGTACCCCTAAACACACGAGCATCTAAGCACCCTCTACACGTACATCTCAATGCCACCACACCATGGTCTGGTAGCATCCCACACGTACATCTTATTACATATAATAAAGCACCGCCCCCGAAAACGAGAGCGGTGCTTTATTCTTTAATTTCTCAGTCCAACAACACAAGTTAGTGAACTAAAGACTGTAAGCCGAAATTATTTTTCTTCCTTTTCCTTAATGGTACGCCCCATAGTCAAATATGCCACAGGAGCAGCCATGAAGATTGAAGAGCAAGTTCCACCCACAACACCCAACATCATGGCGAAAGCAAAGCTACGGATGCTGGCACCACCGAAGATGAAAATGATGAACAACACCAAGAAAGTAGATACTGAGGTATTGATGGTACGAGTCAACGTAGAGTTGATAGACTCGTTAAATAGACGTTGACGATCGCGCTTCGGATACAAACCGAAGAACTCGCGAATACGGTCGAACACCACCACCTTGTCGTTGATAGAGTAACCGATAGCTGTCAACACGGCACCAATAAATGTTTGGTCAATCTCAAGTGAGAATGGCATCCAGCCCCAGCACAATGAGTAAACACCCAAAATAATCATAGTGTCGACTGCCAATGCAACAATAGCACCTACAGAGAAAGCGATGTTGCGGAAACGTACAAGAATGTACAAGAAGATTGCAATCAAAGCCAAGACTACCGAAATGATGGCACCACGAGTGATGTCTTCTGCTATAGAAGGACCTACCTTTTGCGAACTAATGATTGAACCACCGGCACGCTCATCACGATTGATGAATGTTTCCAAATCAAGATTTTCGGCCAACAGACCACCATTCTTGAACACCTCAAACAACTTTGCTTCAATTTCAGTATCCACTTCTACACCCTCTTGGTCGATAGCATAGTTGGTAGAAATACGGACAGTCTTACCATCTGTACCCAACGCGATGGCCTGAGTGTTTGATTCAGGGAACGCATTGGCCAACAAAGCACGCACAGTTTCGGGTTGTACTTCCTTCTCAAACATCACCACAAAATTGCGACCACCGGTAAAGTCGATACTCTCGCTAAGTCCACGAATGCCCCATGAAGCAATAGCTACCACAACAAGTGCACCGAAGATAACAAACGACTTCTTGTACATAGCCATAAAATTGAAGTGAGTATCACGCAAGAACTTTTCTGAAATAGCGGTAGTGAAAGTCAAGTTCAACCACTTTTCTTTTGCCATACGGTTCTCAAATACAATACGAGTGATGAACACTGCAGTGAAGAATGATACCAAAATACCAATAATCAAGGTAGTGGCGAAACCACGGATAGGACCAGTACCGAACCAGTATAGGATAACACCGGTAATAATTGAGGTTAAGTTAGAGTCGAAGATTGCAGAGAATGCGTTAGAATAACCGTCGGTTAATGCTGCACGTAGATTCTTGCCCGCTCTCAATTCTTCCTTAGTACGCTCGAAAATCAACACGTTGGCATCCACTGCCATACCCAAGGACAATACCATACCGGCAATACCGGACATCGTAAGCGCAGCCTGGAATGAAGTCAAGACACCTAATGTAAAGAAGAAGTTAAGAACCAAAGCTCCATTTGCAACCATGCCGGGGATAAAACCGTACATTGCAATCATATACAACATAAGAAGTACCAATGCCACACCAAAAGAGATGAATCCCATACGGATAGACTCAGCGCCCAAAGAAGGACCTACGATTTCCTCAGAAACGATGTGTGCTGGAGCCGGCATCTTACCACTCTTCAACACGTTAGCCAAGTCGCGAGTATCCTCTGCTGTAAAACGACCGGTAATCTGTGAATTTCCACCGGTGATTTCGTTATTTACTACAGGAGCACTATATACGCAGTCGTCCAAAACGATAGCGATGCAACGATCAATATTTGCCTTGGTCAAGCTAGCCCAACGACGAGCGCCATCTGTATTCATGGACATGCTTACACAAGGATGGCTGTTTTGGTCAAACTCATCTTTTGCCTCAACCACCACGTCACCTTCAAGCGGAGCACGTCCATTGCGCTCAGTCACCTTGATGGCATACAATTCATACAAGTCGGCAGCTGCACCTGAACCAATACCCTTTACACCCCACTTCAAACGGAGGTCAGAAGGAAGAATAGACTTAGCCTCAGCTGAAGCCAAGCATTGGTTTACGGCTGCAGTGTCGCGCCAATTAGCATAACCCACAACACAGCCTGATCCATTTTGTGCCGGTTGTAATACGGCAAACAAAGGATGCTCTTTCTTAATCTTCTCCAACTCGGCAGCAGTAACCTTAGCATCAACTGAGCCCTGCTCGCTTGTAGACTTCAAAGCAGCAGCCAAGTCTTCTGACTTTGCGGTTTCCTCAACCACCTCTGCCTTTTCAACAGATTCCTCAGCCGCAACAGCAGCAGCGGTAGCAGCCAAAGCGTTGTCCAAAGAAGACAAGAAAGGCACTATTTCTGATGTATTATAAGTCTCCCAGAATTCAAGGTTTGCACTACCTTGTAACAATTTACGCACGCGATCTGGCTCCTTGATACCCGGCATTTCTACCATAATACGACCTTCTTCACCCTTTACAGATTGAATATTAGGTTGTACCACACCGAAGCGGTCGATACGATTGCGAAGTACGTTGTAAGAGTTGTCGATTGCAGACTTCATTTCCTCACGCAACACGGCCACAACTTCACTATCTGTGCTCTTAGTATTTACCTTACCCTTAAGTTGTTGAGTGGCAAACAACTCAGCCAAACTTGCATCGGGAGCAAGTGCCTTGTACTCTTTCACGAATAGGTTGATAAAACCACTGCGATCGTTAACCGATGCTTTGCGTGCATTCTCAATAGCCTGATTGAAGACCGGATCCGTCTTGTGGTCGGCTAGGGCTTTAACTACTTCAGGAACTGATACCTCAAGAATGACATTCATACCACCCTTCAAATCCAATCCCAAACCGATTCCCATCTCACGACACTCCTTAAGAGTATATGCACCCATATACACAGGCTCGTTCAACACAGAATCAAGGTAATGCTGTCCAGCTTCCTCGCCTTGCGCTGCTGCAATCTCTTGAGCCTTGCTTTCGTGCCAATTAGTTACGAAAGAGAAAGACAAATAGAATGCGCAAACAAGTGCCAAAAGCACAGCGAAAACTTTTACAAATCCTTTGTTTTGCATTTCTTTAGATGTTATTTAGTTGATTTTTAGATACAATTTTCAACAAGGGCACAAATATAGACATTTTTTTATACACGATGGCCAAAAACTCTAATTTATTTAGGTTTATCGGGCATTTTTGCTAAACTTTAGCTTTGTTATGAGCGGATAATGATCGGAATTTTTCATCGTTTTGTCAATGTAAGTACCATAGGATTCCCATTCCTTGGAATACATAATGTGGTCGATACGAACAAGAAAACCACCCTCATGATACGTAAAACCCACCCCATTACCAGACTGCGCATAAGCACTTCTCAAATTTTGCGAAAATTGCTGACAGGCATAGGATATAGGAGAATCGTTAAGGTCGCCACACAAGATAATAGGCTTGCCACGCAAACTATCTACAACCTCAGCCACACGGTCAACCTGCCTTCCCCGAACCGCTGCTGCCTTGCTCATTTTACTTATTATAGTACGGACTCCGGCTTCCACAAATTCCTGCTGGGGCTCGGTAAAGATTTCTTTATATTGCTTCCTATCCGCACGCGAGAACTTTATGGATTCCAGATGATTGTTTATCACATAAATCGTATCACTATTATATTTCAACTCTAGAAGAATACTAGCATTGGATTTCGACTCGTAATCAATCAAACGAGTCGAAAGAATCGGAAACTTGGAATAACATGTCAGTCCACCCGTTCGCCCCCCGTGTATTCTGCCTAAATAATACCCATTTCTTTGCATGATATCATTCATCCAAGCCCATGTTATACCGCCTGCCACAAAGGTTTCTTGTAAGCAAATAATGTCGGCTTTGCTTTGAAACAAATAAGTGGGAATAATGTAATTACCGGCTTCATCACGCTGACCACTGTCGAAAGATTCTACATTAAACGACATTACTTTTATCGTTCCTTCCGGTTCTTTCTTCGGCATGTTGACGGGACAATAGTCACGCACAAACGGAAAACAAACTAAAAAGGACATCAATGGAATCCATACTCGGCGAGCAGAAAACAACAACCAAAAGAGAATAAATATGATATTAATTATTAGGAATATAGGAAATGACAATCCTAATAAAGAAATATGCGGAGCAATGGCAGGATGCGCAAAGGACGACAATCCAGAAAGCAGCATCAACAACGCTACAAAAACATTTATCCCAACGAAGATTCTTATTAAAAACTTCTTAACTACCTGCATATTCTATCGTTGACTAGCATCAAACAGCGTACGTTTTTCTTCTTCGGTAAGACTTCCATATCCATGGCGTTTCACCTTCTCCAAAATTCTATCCACCTCTTTTTCACGCGCCTTTCTCTGCGCATTGAAATCCATATCATCCTTACGTTTGCCCATATAAACCTTCATTTTTGGGCGACGCCATGCCGTAAACCGCTTAAAGAAACGAGTAAACGCATTACCTTCCTTATGGTAGTAACCACCGCCATAACCACCGTTTCTACGGGGCTTACGCCAATACAAAATCAGCAATAAGCCGAACAACATACCTCCCAAATGGGCAAAATGAGCTACACCATCTGCCGAACGACCGAAGCCTAACAACAACTCGAGAACCGCATAACCCATTACAAAGTATTTAGCCTTGATAGGTACCGGTAAAGGGAATACAAACATCCGCTCATCGGGAAATGTCATCCCAAAAGCCAACAGAATACCATACACAGCTCCGGAGGCACCAACCGTATTCCAAGCATTCAAGTAACTCTCCATCGAAATAACATGTCCCAATGCAGTACGAACATTTTCATAAGAATCTAGTCCTGAAACATGATAAGAGGCAAATTGTACCAACTCCTGCATCACACCGGCACCGATTCCACATACCATATAATATAAAAGGAAACGACGGGGGCCCCACACGCTCTCCATCACACGTCCAAACATCCATACAGCAAACATATTAAATAGAATATGCTCCAAATTGGCGTGCATGAACATATAGGTCACAAACTGATACCAACGAAAGTCGGATGCAAGGAAAAAGTGAAGACCAAGAATATCGTTCAAATCTACTCCGTACCGCTCGCCTACAAACATAGCGAAAAACAATAGCACGTTGATGATTATTAAATTTTTGGTTATCGGTGGCATATTCATCATATCTTTCTACATTAAAAACAAAACAATATTATCAGGCACAAAAATACTCATTTTATTCTATTGCATCATTCATCTAAGTGTCTTAAATCCATTATTTTCGCAAAAAGAAATACTTTTTCACAAAAAAAGTTTGGCAGAAAACCATAAATACATATATTTGTGAGCAGAATAACATCTAAAATAACTAATCAACCTAATCATTTAAAGTAAGATGAATAAGACAGAACTCATCAATGCCATCGCTGAAAAGGCTGGCTTGAGCAAAGCAGATTCTAAGAAGGCTCTTGACGCTTGCGTAAGCGCCATTTCAGAAGCATTAAAGGCCGGTGACAAGATTTCTTTGATCGGTTTCGGTACTTTCGCTGTTTCAGAACGTCCAAGCCGTACCGGCATCAACCCCCGCACTAAGGAACAAATCACAATCGAAGCTAAGAAGGTAGTTAAGTTCAAAGCGGGTGCAGAATTGGCTGACGCTGTGAAATAAACAACGAGTTGTTGTTTTTAAGACAAAAAAGGGGAGGTGCAATGATTGCATCTCCCTTTTTTATAGTATCTTTGCAAACAAATTAACATACGAAAGTATCATGGAAATAGAAAAGAAAATTGTACTCTCTGTCGTAGAAGCCATCAAGAACTTGTACGGACAAGACGTAAACGAAAATACGGTTCAACTTCAGAAAACAAAAAAGGAGTTTGAAGGTCATCTTACTCTCGTGGTATTTCCTTTCTTAAAAATCTCTAAGAAGAAACCGGAAGATACCGCACAAGATTTGGGTAACTACCTCGCAGAGAATCTACCTCAAATTATTGCAAACTTCAATGTAATCAAGGGTTTTTTGAACTTGACTATATCATCGACTTGTTGGATTGAAGTGCTTACCGCAATGCATCAAGACAATCAACTCGGTATCACAACTCCTACGGCTGACTCACCATTAGTGATGATAGAATACTCTTCGCCCAACACAAACAAACCTCTACATCTTGGTCATGTTCGCAACAATTTGCTCGGTTGGGCGTTGGCCAATGTTATGGAGGCTAACGGAAACCGTGTAGTAAAAACCAACATTGTGAACGACCGCGGTATTCACATTTGCAAAAGTATGTTGGCATGGCTTAAGTATGGCAATGGCGAAACACCCGAAAGCACCGGCATCAAAGGTGACCACTTGATTGGTAACTATTATGTGGCTTTTGATAAACATTACAAAGAGCAAATAAAAGAACTCATGGCGCAAGGCATGAGCGAGGACGAGGCCAAAAACGAAGCTCCCCTAATCAAGGAAGCTAGAGAGATGTTGGTAAAATGGGAGCAAGGCGATTCCGAAGTTCGTGCACTATGGCAACAAATGAACGAATGGGTATACGCCGGATTTGATGTTACCTACAAGGCTATGGGAGTTGGATTCGATAAGATTTACTATGAATCGGACACCTATTTAGAAGGAAAAGATAAAGTATTGGAAGGTTTAGAGAAAGGGTTCTTTACACGCAAAGAGGATGGCTCCGTATGGGCCGACCTTACTCAAGAGGGTTTAGACGAGAAACTTTTGCTTCGTTCCGATGGTACCTCTGTATACATGACGCAGGATATCGGTACTGCCAAACTGCGTTTCCAAGACTATCCTATCGACAAAATGATTTACGTGGTGGGCAACGAACAGAACTACCACTTCCAGGTACTTTCCATTTTGTTGGACAAATTGGGATTTGAATGGGGTAAGGATCTCGTTCATTTCTCTTACGGCATGGTCGAACTACCTAATGGTAAAATGAAGAGTCGTGAGGGCACCGTTGTGGATGCCGACGACCTTGTATCGGAGATGATTGCTACGGCAAAACGTATGTCAGAAGATAAGATAAACAAACTTACCGACATTAGCGAAGAGGAGGCCAATGAGATTGCACGCATTGTGGGATTAGGGGCATTAAAATACTTCATCCTCAAAGTGGATGCACGCAAAAATATGTTGTTCAATCCCGAGGAGAGCATTGACTTTAACGGAAACACCGGCCCATTTATCCAATACACTTACGCCCGCATCCGCTCCATCCTTCGCAAGGCGACCGAGGCCGGGCTATCTATCCCCGAAACTCTGCCGACAACTGCAGAACTAAGTGAGAAGGAAATTGGATTGATACAAATGATTGCCGATTTCGGCCTCACCGTAAAACAGGCCGGAAGCGACTATAACCCAAGCTGCATTGCTAATTATTGCTACGAATTGGTGAAGGAATATAACCAATTCTACCACGATTTTAGCATCCTTCGCGAGGAAGACAAAGAAAAACAACTCGTACGTCTTGCCCTTTCAGCCTGCGTAAGCAAGGTAATTCGTTTGGGCATGGGCTTACTGGGTATCGAAGTTCCGGAGAGAATGTAATGCACACAACACATGGGAGGCAAGAAGTTCTATGTGGTTTGGCATGGCGTTGAGCCAGGAATCTACTCCTCTTGGAACGAATGCAAGCAGCAGATAAACGGATTCGATGGTGCTGTTTACAAGTCATTCACCACAAAAGAGGAAGCAGAAACCGCCTATAATTCCTCACCTTATATATATATAGGTAAAGATAAGAAGGCAAAAGACACAACGCCCACTACAAAAGGACTGCAGGACGTTCCTTACGATCGTCACGACACTGTACTCTCGCTGCCCTTACAAGTACAAGCTGAGGCACTAGCTGTAGATGCTGCTTGCAGCGGGAACCCCGGACCAATGGAATACCGCGCGGTATATCTGCGCACCGGTGAACAAATATTTCACTATGGTCCGGTACATGGCACCAATAACATAGGCGAATTCCTTGCCCTCGTGCATGGATTAGCCCTACTACAACAAAAGCAACTCACGATGCCCATTTACAGCGACAGTCGTAATGCCATCAGTTGGGTAAAGCAGAAGAAATGCAAAACAAAACTAGAACGTAACGCACAAACAGAAGCGTTGTTCCAAATGATAGAACGTGCAGAAAATTGGCTAAAAACCAATACTTTCAAGAATCCTATAATCAAGTGGGAAACAGAAAATTGGGGAGAGATACCGGCCGATTTTGGACGAAAATAACTACATCAGTACATAACTTTATAGACACACGTTTATGAAAGAATTCCTGCAAGTAATGAAACGGTTTGCGTTGCCGTATAAAAAGTACATGTTTTTGGCCATCGCCTTCAATTTACTTTCGGCAGTGCTCAACATCTTCTCTTTTGCATCTTTGATTCCGATGCTCAACCTATTGTTCGGAATGGATGAAACCGCATATACATTCATGGCATGGGACGGCCCTGGATCCATCAAGGATATTGCCATCAATAATATGTATTATTACACTAAGGAGCTCATTGCGTCGCACGGACATGATATTACACTGTTGCTGATTGGTATTCTTCTTGCTGTGGCCACGCTCCTAAAAACAGGATGTTATTTTGCATCTTCTGCCATTATGGTACCTTTGCGCACCGGCATTGTCCGCGATATCCGTATTATGTTGTATAATAAAGTAATACGACTTCCGCTCTCCTTTATGTCGGACGAACGCAAGGGCGATATCATTGCCCGCATGAGTGGCGACGTGGGTGAAGTAGAAAACTCTATCACCAGCTCGCTCGACATGTTGATTAAGAATCCCATCTTGATTGTAATGTATTTCTCAACACTTATCTTCATCAGCTGGGAGTTAACCCTATTCACCCTTGTGGTTATCCCCGTTTTTGGCTGGATTATGGGTACCATAGGTCGTAAACTCAAGCAACAATCACTTACGGCCCAAAACAAGTGGAGCGACACCATGTCGCAATTGGACGAAACTTTGGGAGGTTTGCGCATCATCAAGGCTTTCATTGCAGAACATAAGATGTCAACACGCTTTGCCGACGTATGCAACCAATTCCGCGATGCCTGCAACCGTGTAGCTATCCGTCAGTCATCGGCTCACCCCGTAAGTGAGTTTCTCGGCACCTGCATCATCGTGTTGGTATTGTGGTTTGGAGGTACCTTGATTTTCTCGGACAACTCTCCCATTGATGCACCTACATTCATTTTCTACTTGGTTATTCTTTATAGTGTCATCAATCCATTGAAAGAATTCTCTAAAGCGGGCTACAACATTCCAAGAGGCTTGGCATCTATTGAACGTATCGACAAGATTTTGAAGGCAGAAAATCCAATCAAAGAACCAGCCAAACCACAGCCGATTCACGATTTGAAGGAGAAAATAGAATTCAAGGATGTGCATTTCAGCTATAACGCCTCACGAGAAGTTTTGAAAAACATCAACATAACCATCGAAAAGGGAAAGACCATTGCCTTGGTAGGGCAGTCGGGATCCGGCAAATCTACCTTGGTCGATTTATTACCCCGCTATCACGATGTAACAAAAGGGTGTATTTCTATTGATGGAATCAACGTAAAAGAATATGGCATACAGAACCTCCGCTCCATTATTGGAAACGTAAACCAAGAGGCCATTCTTTTCAACGACACCTTCTTTAACAACATTGCTTTCGGTGTTGAAAACGCCACCATGGAACAAGTTATTGAAGCAGCAAAAATTGCCAATGCACACGATTTCATAATGGAAAGCGAGAAAGGATACGATACAATGGTAGGCGACCGTGGTTGCCGACTCTCCGGAGGACAACGCCAACGTATCAGCATCGCCCGTGCCATCTTGAAAAACCCGCCTATCCTCATCTTGGACGAAGCCACATCGGCTCTGGACACCGAATCCGAGCGTTTGGTACAAGAGGCTTTGGAGCGTCTTATGAAGAGTCGCACTACCATTGCCATTGCCCACCGTTTATCTACAATCAAGCACGCCAGTGAAATTTATGTTCTACGCGACGGCGAAATCGTAGAACGCGGAACACACGACAACCTATTGGCTCAAGGCGGATATTACAAGCATCTGAACGATATGCAAAAGCTATAGCCTATGAAAACACGAATTCGTCTTCTGCTCCGAATATTTTGCACCTACTTGTGTTTCTTCGCCCTGACGAAACCTGTGTTCATGCTCTATAATCGGGCTATCTCCGAAGACGAAGGTGTTGTTTTAAGTGCAAAAGACGTGTGGAAGGTTGTACTTCATGGGTTACCTATGGACATAGCCACCGCAGGCTACTTCGTTGCACTGCCCTTCTTTTTCCTTTGGCTTAGCCTCATCTTCAATAACATCAACCCACGCAAGACACTTACACCCTATTACATTTTCTCGGCCATAGTACTTGTTTCGGTAGCGGTTATTGATACATCCTTGTATGAATTTTGGAAGTTCAAACTCGATGCAACCATCTTTAATTATGTCGATTCCCCTAAAGATGCGCTGGCAAGTGTTTCCCTTTTCTTCGTAATAATACGCTTTTTATGCGCTCTGCTACTTATCGTTGGCCTCTCATGGCTACTCATTCGCACCACGCCCAAACGCTGGTTGGATAAGCAACAAATTGGGAGCATACCCTCCATATTACGCCATCTCACCATGATTTTGGTGGGTGGAGTACTTTTCTTATGCATCCGAGGTGGAGTCGATGAATCCACCATGAACGTGGGCAATGCCTATTTCAGCGACCGAGCCTTCCTGAATCACTCTGCGGTAAATCCAACTTTCAGTCTGCTTTCCTCCATGGGCAAGTCCGAAGATTTTGCCAAGCAATATGATTATTGGGACGAACAAACCCGAACAGAACTATTTAACAGGCTGTATCCTGCAGACACTGAAGACCTAAGCGATACTCTCCTCGCATCCTCACGCCCCAACATCCTTCTCATCATGCTCGAGGGATTTGGCGGTACATTCGTAGAATCTTTAGGAGGAATTCCCGGAGTGGCCCCGAACTTGGAACGTCTATTAAAAGAAGGCATTTTCTTTAATCAATTCTACGCCAACAGTTTCCGCACCGATCGTGGCACTGTAAGCACACTCAGTGGCCATGTTAGCTACCCCGTTACCTCCATAATGAAACTTCCCGCAAAAAGTCGTGCATTGCCATCAATTGCCCGTAGCTTACAGCAAAACGGATATGCTACTGATTTCGTTTATGGAGGCGACATAAACTTCACCAACATGAAAAGCTATCTGCTCAGCATGGGCTACGAACAAATAACTTGCGACCAAGATTTCAGCATGGCCGAGCGAAGCACCTCGGCATGGGGAGCCAACGACAGCATCGTCTTTAATCGCGTGTACAAGATGCTTCAACAACGCAATAACGAACAACCCTGGTTCACCACATTGCTTACTCTTAGTAGTCATGAACCTTTTGATGTACCCTACCAACGATTGGATGACAAAAAGTTGAATGCTTTTGCCTATACCGATCATTGTCTGGGACAATTCATAGAACAATTCAAACAGTTGCCTGTTTGGAACAACACGTTAGTAATATGTCTGCCCGACCATGGGTTCTTGTACAACGCATTCTACACGGAACCGGCATTTTTCCATGTTCCCATGCTGTGGATAGGTGGTGCAGTGCGTAGGCCCCAAACAATTGAAACGCTCATGAACCAGAGCGACCTTGCAGCTACTCTCTTGGCACAGCTAAACATCCCACACACAGAATTCATTTACAGTAGAAATATCTTCTCACGGAACTACTCCTATCCTTTCGTCTACACCACCTTTGCCGACGGTTTCCTTTTTGCCGACAGCACTGGAGTAACCACCTTCGACAATGCCCAACAAAAATCTGTGGTATGCCGACCGGAAGACAACGGAATGAGAGAAGCCAAAGGCAAAGCCCTGCTTCAAAGCACCTACGACCACCTAGCCATTATGGGCAAAATTCCATAGAAATACCCTACTCTAAGAACCAACTATACAAAAACGAACTCCAAAATCCATCCCTCATGCGGATAAGTGTCATCACCATAAACTACAACAATCTTGAAGGACTGCGCCTTACTATGGATTCTGTCTTGAACCAACAAGATTGTTCCTTTGAGTATATCGTCATAGACGGGGGCAGCACCGACGGAAGCCGAGAACTGATTGAGTCGGTAGCCGACAGGTTGACCTATTGGGTGAGCGAACCCGACAAAGGTATCTTCAATGCTATGAATAAGGGGATTAAAGTAGCTCAAGGCGAATACAGCATCTTCATGAACTCGGGTGACCGTTTGGCCAATTCCACTGTATTGAAACGAGCAGCGGAACAGCTAACAGGAAAGGATTTCTACACCGGCCACTTAGCCACCCTGGGGAATGAAAGCGATGTAATTTCTGCCCCAACACATATAACCGCCTACTCCTTGGTGCGTTTCCCCCTATCACACCAAGCCACATTTATCCGTACCGAATTGCTCAAGCAACGTCCCTATCGCGATGAATACCGCCTTATCTGCGATTGGGAACAAATGGTATACGAACTACTCCTAAACAACCGTACCTACGCCGCGTTGGATTTTGTAGTGGCACATTACGACCGCAGCGGGGTTTCCTCACAACCACAACATGCGGCACGATACGAAACCGAACGTAAGGAGGCCATCGAACAACTGTTCCCGCCCCGAATTTGGGAGGCGATGATGGGCGGCACATCCTTAGAACGTAAATGCCTGCACGCATTTACGCAGACTCCGTTGAAAAGAGATTTCAAACTGCTACGCAATGTATTTAAGTCCCTTATGCACGACTTATTTCACAAGAATTGAACCCTGCCTACCACCTAACCCTGAGCAACCATGAAAGCCAATACGGAAACACCCCTTATCAGCGTCGTTATTCCTGTCTACAACGTAAAGGAATATATAGAACGAGGATTCCAATCCTTGCGAAATCAAACCTATAGCAATATAGAGGTCATCTATGTAGACGACTGCTCCACCGATGGTTCGTTTGAAGAATGCATACGTTTGTGTGCCACCGACCCACGTTTTAAGGCGCTACGCATGGTACAGAACTCGGGAGCAGGAAATACACGCCAATACGGCATAGAGCAAGCCACCGGAACCTATGTAGGATTTGTAGACGCCGATGATTTTGCTGATCCTGACATGTACACTATACTTTATCATACCCTGACAGAACACCAAGCAGACATTGCTTGTGCAAATGCTTATTATGAATATGAAGACGGAAGCAGGAAACCCATATTTCCTCCTTCCACACAATCCGTATTGCTCAGTACCAAGGAGGCCATAGTGCGCATGCACCACAAACAAGGCATCGGTTATTCACTTTGGGATAAATTATTCCGCCGCGATTTATGGTTGAAACACCCTATGCGTACCCAACCCTTTGAAGACCATGCCGTATTGCCCTACTTGTTCCAATCGGCACAACGCATTGCTCTTTGCAGTCAACCCCTATACCATTATGTGCAGCGTCAAGGCAGTCTGATGCACAGCAAGTTCAATGCACAAAAGGAATTTGCCGCCTTCATGCTGTTCTATCACGAAACACGACTTCTTGAGCAAGAATACGGTGTGATAGGCTTGAACACCGTGGTGCGCAAAGGCGTACACTACCTAAATCACCTTTGTGTGTTACCCCTAAACCAGGAGCACCTTTCTCTATATCAACAAACAGTGGAACGTATGCATGAATACGACCACTTGCCAATGAAAATGGGCCTCATACTACGACTAAAACGCTATTTTCTACTTCATCATTACAACGCCTACCGTAAAGGCTACATCTTGTTTATGAAAACCTTCAAGCGCAGACGTTATAACGAACTGAACGGATAAACCCCAATTTCTATGCCCTATGAGCAAGAGTACAATGCAACCCCATGTAGACACACGCATATCATTGGTCATCACCACCTACAACAACCCTCCGTTTTTGGAGTTAGTATTGAAAAGCGTGCTAATGCAACATACCCTTCCGGGCGAGGTGGTCATTGCCGACGATGGCTCCACCCACGAAACGAAGGAGCTGATTGACCGCTACCGCGAATTGTTGCCCGTACCATTGGTGC
>JAFOXE010000002.1 GCA_017425765.1 Paraprevotella sp.
GGGTGTAATGTGGCTTTACACGGTGGTGTCTTTAGAACAGTTAGTTCGGTGACTGTTACATGAGCATCTCGCAATGTAGATTAAATAAATAAGACAAAGTTGTTGGAGACGTTTCCCATAAAATGTTTTTTTTCGTATTTTTGTCCCATAATAGTCACTGATACTACAAGAATAATTAGAGAATATTGTTAATAGGAACAGTAGATAGTTCTTTGTTCCATAGACAATCAAAATATATCATTACCTACACTGAAATGCAGAATAACTCACGAATTGAGGTGGTTGATGCCTTAAGAGGTTTTGCCGTGGCCGCCATTATTTTGTTACATTCCATAGAGCATTTTAATTGCTATTCTTATCCTCCTACCGAGGGGCAGTCGGCATGGCTTAATTTTACCGACCGTGCTATCTGGGATGGTATGTTCTTTATGTTTGGTGGAAAGGCTTATGCCATTTTTGCTTTGTTGTTTGGTTTCAGCTTTTATGTGATGTATCATAATCAGGAACGTCGTGGTGCAGATTTCCGCGGACGCTTTTGTTGGCGTTTGGTGTTGCTCTTTCTCATTGGTAATCTCAACGCCGCTTTCTTTACTGCCGAGGTGTTGGTGCTCTATTCGTTGGTGGGTTTTGTGTTGCCATTAGTGTGTCGTCTTTCCAACAAAACGGTGATGTGGATGGCTGCAGTTTGTCTTCTGCAACCCGTGGAGTGGGCAAAGATTTTATATGCCATGTTCAATCCCGATGCACCTATTCCAATTCCGCTTGATTCTGCATTTTGGGCAGAAACCATGAAGGTTCAGACTCAAGGAAATTTTTTGGAAACAGTGAAAGTGAACTTATGGGAGGGTCAGCTGGCTAGTTTGGCATGGGCGTGGGAAAATGCCCGTATGTTCCAAACCGCAGCGCTGTTCATGATTGGCATGGTGGCAAGTCGCAATGCTTGGTTTACAGACACCCCACAAAATCGTCGTTT
The DNA here is from genome assembly GCA_017425765.1 of Paraprevotella sp. Classification (GTDB taxonomy): domain Bacteria; phylum Bacteroidota; class Bacteroidia; order Bacteroidales; family Bacteroidaceae; genus Paraprevotella. The sequence goes on from JAFOXE010000002.1 coordinate 974, forward strand.
GTGGGGGTGGACGTTGGCCGGTGCTCTCATAGCTTTCTTCCCATTTTATGGTTTGTCACCTATGCTGCCTCGTTTCATCGAGTCGCAAAGTGTACTTAAGCCGTTGGCACTCATCGTAAGTTCGTTGCATAAATTCTCGTTCATGCTTATTTGGGTAATAGGTATTCTATTTGCTTTCTATTCTACACGTTTACAAAAGGTGTTGGGTGGCTTGATTTCGTACGGCCGTATGAGCTTGACCAACTACATTACTCAGAGTATTATCGGTTCGTTTTTGTTTTACAATTGGGGCTTGGGTCTTTACAAGGAATTGGGCATCACGGCTAGCATTCTTGTAGGCGCGATAATCCTCGTAGTACAGATTCTGTTTTGCAATTGGTGGATGCGTAGTCATTCACACGGACCGTTGGAAGGTTTGTGGCGAAAGATGACGTGGATAGGCACCAAACGATAATGCCAAGGAGAACAACGGAAAGGGATAATCTTTCTCGTTGTAAAAATGATGGATTCTCCTATAACATATTTAAGTGAGTGAGGATATCAGGATTATTTGTTGAACCACACATTAGAGAAATCAGTAATACAAAGATGCAAAGGATTGAGTTAGATTTACATACACACAGTGTAATGTCGGGGCATGCCTACAGCACCATACAAGAAATGGCTGAAGCTGCACGCCAAAAAGGGTTGAAGCATTTAGGAATTGCTGAGCATGGTCCCATGATTCCCGGTACATGCGACCCTATATATTTCAGAAATTTGTATGTTATCCCCCGATATATAAATGGAGTTCGGATGTGGATGGGCGCCGAAGTGAATATTGTGGACTATCAAGGCACATTAGATTTGGACGATACATATTTAGCTCGCCTTGATCATGTAATTGCCGGCTTGCATCGTCTTTGCTACACATCGGGTACTATGCAGCAGAACACCGATGCAGTGATGGGAGCTATGCACCATCCGGGTGTGAACATAATCAGTCATCCTGCGGATGGAACAGCAGAATTAGACCTTGAGGAATTGGTTAAGGCGTCGGCCCGTACTTGCACGTTACTCGAGGTGAATAATAGCTCTTTGTTCCCCAAACGAGGTAATCCTGTGGCGCACACGTTGCAAACCGAATTGCTGAAATTGTGCAAACAGTATGATACACCCGTAATTCTAGGTAGCGATGCACACATCTCTTATTCGGTGGCGGATTATACTTATTTATATGATTTGTTAAAGGAAACAGAGTTCCCTGACGAATTGATCGTGAACTATGATGCGAAGCGATTCTTCGATTTTACCGGACTGACTGATGTAGAATAGTTTAGTAATTCTTTTTACGGAATTCTCGTTTTGATTTGAAGCGATGCAGTAACGAAATTTCCATCTTCCAAAAGGGTAGAGCCAACTCATAAAGAGGAAGCAGACAGTGAAATGAACGTTCGCCTAAAGCGCGAGCACTGCGATGAAAGGCCAAGTCCTTAATGAGGTGGTAGAGGAAAAACAGACCGCTTGCTATACCTATGCTCAGGTAATTGTGTTGTTGAATACCGACGAACAGGGTGGCTACGTAGATGATGAGCATGACCCATGGAAGCCAAAGACGTAAGGTGTACTTGAGTTGGTAGAGGGTGGTGTGCTTCAAATGGCGACAGGTTTCGGCATAAAAAACTTGTTCCTGCTTCCACAAATGTTTGTATGATGGATATTCCTTTCGTATGGTGGCTTGCGGATGAATCAAAACGGCCGTGTTTAGGGCACAACTGTTTCGGTTTACCAAAAGATCCTCGGCACCGGCCAATAGGTTGACATGCCCGGCAAATCCATTACCTTCAAGAAAAAGATTTTTTGAATAGCACCAATTGCCACTTTCGGCACGATGGGCGGCGTGATGCAAACCATGCGCAAGTGTGGTCATTTGATGATACAAACGGTAGAACACCATTTTGCGTTCAACCATATTGCGTGGACGAGCATAATTAGCATAACCCACTACAATTTGTTTGTGTTCTGATTGTGACAAGCATTGCGCCAAGCGGGCAAGCCATTGTGTTGAACACGGACAACAATCAGCTTCACTAATCACCACATTTTCGTATCGGGCAGCTCGGATACCTAGTGTGAGGGCGAGCCTCTTGGCGCTGATGTAACGGGCACTTTGTGGTACAAAGGTGTGGTGTAGAGCAGGGTAGCGCAGTTCGAGTTCCTTTAGTACCTCCTCGGTGTGGTCGGTTGAAGCTGCATTCACCACAATCACTTCATAATCGTCGTAATCTTGCTCCAAGAACATGGGCAGATTGCGACGTAAGGCATCGGCCTGATTGTGGGCTGTGATGACAACAGACAATGGGCGTACGGAGTTTGCCGATGAAGACAACGCGTTGTTTGTTGAATCTGCTTGTTGCACCTTACGGAAACGTAGGTAAAGCGAAGCATAGGATACAGCAAAACAAAGAGCTATGCACCACACCGCAAGGAATACGATGTACATGCATAGCTCTGTATTGTCTGAATAAAATGTCATGGAAATGTGAGGATTATGCCAAATCTTCTGTGGTGTAACCTACGGGCAGTTCGCGGCAATTATATTGCGAAGCCATAATCTCGCCATAGGCACCTGCCGAACGTATGGCAATGAGATCGCCACGACGGCATGCATTCATCTCGTATGCTTTGGCAAACACATCGCTTGATTCGCAAATAGGACCTACTACATCGTACTTTTGCAACGGCTCCTCGCTCGTTAGATTTTCAATGTGGTGATAAGCCTGATATAGGGCCGGACGAATGAGATCGGTCATGCCGGCGTCTACAATTGCGAATAGCTTTAGTGAGGTTTGCTTGACATAAAGCACTTTGGTGACCAGTGTACCGCATTGTCCCACTACGGCGCGGCCCAATTCGAAATGCAGTTGCTGGCCGGGACGAAGGCTGAGGTGTTTGCGATAGGTGCGGAAGTAGTCGGCAAAATTTGGAATAGGCATTTCATTAGGATGCTGATAATCGATGCCCAGACCTCCACCTACGTTGATATTCTTGACCACGATGTGTTGGCGTTCCAATTGTGTTTGCAATTCGTTTACACGGTTGCAAAGTGCCACAAAGTCGTTCATGTCCAATATCTGTGAACCGATGTGAAAGTGCAATCCTACGAACTCAATGTTGGTTAGAGATTGCGCCATCTCGATTACTTGATGCATTTCGTCCATCGATATGCCGAACTTGTTTTCGGAAAGTCCGGTAGTGATGTGTGCATGGGTATGAGCACCCACATTGGGGTTAATGCGTAACGAAATGCGTGCAGTTGTATTCATTCGGCATGCGATTTCTTGGATTACTTCCAATTCGGCCGAGCTTTCCACATTGAAATAGGCTATGCCTCGCTCCAATCCCAATTCGATTTCCCAATCGCTTTTGCCAACACCGGCATACACAATTTTCTCGGCCGGAAAACCTGCAGCAAGAGCAGCTTTCATTTCTCCACCGCTCACGCAATCGGCACCGAATCCTGCTTGACTTATGATGCGAAGTACTTTAGGATTGGCATTGGCCTTTACTGCATAATGCAAATGACAGTCGGGTTGCTTGTCCATCTCCGTCTTGATGGTTTCAAGCGTCCGTCGCAACAAATCGGTGTCGTAGTAATAGAAAGGGGTTTTTGTCCCTCTGAACTTTTCGGTAGGAAATGTACCTTTCATACAACACATCTTCGGATTAGTTGAATAACTTATCGCTTAAAGCCTGCAAAGCA
>JAFOXE010000189.1 GCA_017425765.1 Paraprevotella sp.
AGTGCCGAACAGCTGACTAGCAATAAAGAATCAGTTACACAGGCAGAAAAAGGACGCGAAATTGCCGAAAAACGCTATGAAGTGGGTCGAGGTACAATCTTAGAATTGAACAGCAGTGAGGTGGCCTTGACGCAAGCTCAACTTACCTACAACCAAGCCATTTATAATTATCTTGTAGCTAAGGCTGATTTGCAAAGCGTGATGGGAAGAGAATAAAAACTGGAAAATAAAGAATAAAATATTAGATATACAATGAAACAGCATTTTCAAATGTGGGTATGGGCCTCATGTGCTATTGTACTCATGGCAGCCTGCTCTGGCGAGAAGAAAGAAGGTAATGATTCGAATCAAACCGAGAATGTAGCGGTACAAGTTGAGAAACCTAGAGTAAAAATTGCTTCAACTAGTATGCGTGATGTAGAACAAATTGAAGCGTATACAGCAACAGTTCAAAGTGATGTTAAGAACAACATTTCTTCGAATTCTGCACTACGTATTGAGAAGATCTGTGTAGAGGTAGGTGATGCCGTGCGCAAAGGACAAGTATTGGTTCAAATGGATGCTTCTTCTTTGGAGCAATTGAAGTTGCAAATAGAAAACCAACGTATCGACTTTAATCGCATCGACCAATTATATAAGGTAGGTGGTGCTAGCAAAGCAGAATGGGATAATGCTAAGACTCAGCTGAGCGTGAATGAAACGCTATATCAAAACAAGTTGGAAAACACACGTTTGATAAGTCCTATCAATGGTGTGGTAACAGCACGTAATTACGATAATGGTGATATGGCTGGTGCTTCTCCAATCCTTACAGTAGAGAGCTTGTCGCCAGTAAAACTTCTTATCCATGTATCTGAAACATACTTTGCAAAAGTGAAGAAGGGTATGGAAGCAAGAGTTCAAGTTGATGCTTACGGTGATGAGGTATTTGCGGGTAAGGTTAGTCTTCCGTACCCTACTATAGATCCTGCCACTCATACATTCCCTGTTGAGATTACTTTGAGCAATGCTAATCAGCGAGTGCGTCCGGGAATGTTTGCCCGCGTGACTTTGGCATTTGGTTCTGAAAACCGTGTTGTGATTCCTGATCAAGCAGTTGTTAAGCAGATGGGAGCTGGCGATTATTATGTATATGTATATGATAATGGAATAGTATCTCACAATAAGGTAGAACTCGGCCGTCGTCTAGGTGACGAGTATGAGGTGGTGAGCGGAGTTCCAGCCCATGCACAAGTGGTAATTGCTGGACAAAACCGTTTGGCCGACGGTATAGAGGTCGAGGTTGTGAAGTAGACAAAGCGCGTTTAGTTATATCAATAAAGAAAAGACATTTACTATGAGTTTATATGAAGGAGCGGTTAAGAAACCGATTATGACCAGCCTCTGCTTTCTTGCAGTAGTGATTTTGGGTCTGTTTTCCTACCTCAAGTTACCAGTGGATTTGTATCCGGATATCGATACAAACACCATCATGGTGATTACTACCTATCCCGGTGCTTCAGCTTCGGATATTGAGAATAATGTGACTCGACCTCTAGAGAATACGCTAAACTCTGTAGAGCACTTGAAACACATTACTTCAAAGTCAAGCGAGAACACCTCGGTGATTACGTTGGAATTTGAATATGGAAATGATATAGAGGTGCTTACCAACGACGTGCGAGATAAGCTTGATATGGTGAGTTCGGCACTTCCTGATGGTGTAAACACCCCAATTATCTTTAAGTTCTCTGCCGATATGATTCCGATCGTGATGCTTTCGGTACAGGCAGAAGAAAGTCAATCAGCTTTGTACAAGATCCTCGACGATAATGTGGCCAATCCATTGGCACGTATCGATGGAGTGGGAACTGTGGCTATCTCAGGTGCTCCAGAGCGTGAGATAAACATCTACATGGACCCTGTTAAGATGGAAGCGTATGGCATTACTGTGGAGCAAGTCAGCTCTACGGTGGCTGCTGAAAATCGTAATGTTCCCGGTGGAACTTTCGATATTGGAAATAACACATATTCGTTGCGTGTAGAAGGCGAGTTTAAGGATCCCAAGCAGATGTTAAACATTATTGTGGGTACATATCAAGGTGCTCCGGTTTACTTGCGCGATGTGGCACGTCTTGTAGATAGCACACAGGAACGTTCGCAAAAGGCCTTTAATAATGGACGACAAGGTGCAATGATCATCATCCAGAAACAATCGGGTGCGAATTCGGTTGCCATTTCTCAGAAGGTTATTGATATGTTGCCAACACTACAGAAGTCCTTGCCTACGGACGTAAAATTGGGAATCATTGTCAATACGTCTGACAACATCTTGAATACCGTCAATTCATTAGTTGAAACCATTTGTTTCGCAATGTTATTTGTGGTTGTGGTGGTGTTTATCTTCTTAGGACGTTGGCGTGCTACGGTAATTATTTTCATTACCATTCCGTTGTCTTTGATTGCTTCATTCATCTATCTATTGGTTACAGATGGCTCATTTAATATGATTTCGCTGTCGTGTCTAAGTATTGCTATCGGTAGCGTGGTGGACGATGCTATTGTGGTATTGGAGAATGTAACCACACATATTGAACGTGGTTCATCTCCGAAACAAGCAGCTATACATGGTACTAACGAGGTGGCTATTTCCGTTGTGGCTTCTACTTTGACGATGATAGCTGTATTCTTCCCACTTACGATGGTAACGGGTATGGCCGGTGTACTCTTTGAGCAATTAGGTTGGATGATGTGCGTTATTATGACCATATCAACAGTTTCGGCTCTAAGTTTAACACCGATGATGTGTTCACAACTCCTCCGTCTACAAAAGAAACAGAGCGCGTGGTTCTTGGCTTCTCGTAAGCCAATAGAGCGTGCTTTAGATGGCTTGGATGCGTGGTACGCACGAATGTTGGATTGGGGTACTCGTCACCGCTGGTCGGTAGTGATTGGATGTATTTTGTTCTTCATAGGTACTGTAGTAATAACTTCTGGTAAAATTAAGAGCGACTACTTCCCTGAGAATGACAATGCTCGTATTGGTATATCTTTGGAGTTGCCTGTTGGAACACGTATGGAACGTGCTCAAGAGTTGGCATTAGAACTTACTGGTATGTGGCAAGAACGTTATTCCAAGGATTTGAATGCCATGAACTTTACTGTAGGTCAAGCTGATGAAGATAATACATGGGGAGCTTTGCAGAGCAATGGTTCACATATCATAACATTCAATATTTCATTAGTTCCTTCTGATGAACGCGAAAAGGGACTTTCGACAATTTGTGATGAAATGCGTGCCGACCTCAAATCTTATCCGGAATTTGTAAAAGCCAATGTTATGATGGGTGGAAGTCATAGTAACATGGGTGGTCAAGCCATGGCGTCTTTCGAGATATACGGATATAATTTTGACGCAACAGATAAGACTGCAGCCGAGCTCAAGAAGGGGTTAGAAAGTTCGCCGGGTGTGAGCCAAGTGATTGTTAGTAGAAGTGATTACCAGCCTGAATATCAAGTGGATTTCGACCGGGAAAAGTTGGCTCTTCATGGCCTTAACTTATCAACGGCAGCTAACTATCTACGTAATCGTGTGAACGGTTCGTTGGCCTCATATTATCGTGAGGATGGTGATGAATACGATATCAAAGTACGCTATGAGCCCGATCAACGCACTAGTATTGAGGCATTGGAAAATATTATGATTTACAATGCTGCAGGTAAGGGTGTTCGTGTAAAAGATGTGGGTAAGGTGGTAGAACGTTTCTCTCCTCCAACTATTGAGCGTAAGGACCGTGAACGTATTGTTACCGTTAGCGCGGTGTTGTCGGGATTAGCATTGAGCGAGGGTGTAGAAATTGGTAATGCAATCATTGATAAAATGGAGTTGCCTCAAGGTGTAACCATCAAGGTGGCCGGTTCGTATGAGGATCAGCAGGAATCAAACCGTGACCTCGGTATGTTGGCTGTACTTATTATTATATTGGTATATATTGTAATGGCAGCCCAATTTGAGTCACTAACTTATCCTCTTATCATCATGTTCTCCGTGCCGTTTGCGGTGAGCGGTATTTTGCTAGCCTTGTTCTTCTCAGGCGAAACGTTGAATATCATGTCTATTTTGGGTGCTATCATGCTTATCGGTATTGTTGTGAAGAACGGTATTGTACTTATTGACTATATCCTGTTGTGTCGAGAGCGTGGAATGGGTGTAATTCGTTCGGTTACTACCGCAGGTCGAAGCCGTTTACGTCCGGTATTGATGACTACACTCACCACAGTATTGGGTATGGTGCCCATGGCTATCGGAACCGGTGTAGGCGCAGAAATGTGGCGTCCTCTTGGATGGTCCGTAGTGGGTGGTCTTACTGTTTCCACTATTCTAACACTTGTCTTGGTGCCTGTGGCATACGCTATGTTTGCAGGTAATGGTATTGTGTTGGCACGACGTAGCATACGTAAACAACGTGAATTGAATGCATATTACCAGGCACATAAGAAGGAAATGACGAAACAAAAGGATACGCATCGTCATGTGAATAAAATAGAGGAATAAGCATATTTGTACAATAACATTTAAATAAAGAAGAGTAATGAAATCCGTATTTATAGCATTCGACCAAGCTTTTCAGGAACGCATCGTCGAGGTGTTAGACCGAAACAATTGTCGCGGTTTTACACGTTTTGAGCAGGTGCAAGGTCGCGGCTCGAAGACAGGAGAACCTCATTATGGCTCACATGCATGGCCTTCCATGTGCTCTGCTATTATCACAATGGTAGAGGACGAAAAAGTGGATAATCTATTGGATGCTTTGCATGCCTTGGATGTGGAAACCGAAATGTTGGGACTCCGTGCATTTGTGTGGAACATAGAGAAATGTATATAATGCCGATGTGTGTGAAAACAGACGTACAGGTCGTTTGATTCACATGAAGGCCTTGAATCATCCAGATGCTCATCTACCGATAGGGTAGGTGAGCATCTGTTTTTGTATACATGCAGGTCTGTTTCTAATGAGTTATACATGACACCTTCTTCAAATTCAGGTGGGTGTCCAAAAAGAATTAGACAATAATGGACTTTTGTAAAAAAAAGAGTTAACTTTGCCCCTTAAAGGAATTTATAGATACGTACAATGATAAGAAAAGTTTTTTTACTGTGTAGCATGATTTTTGTGGGATTTTTAGTCTCTTCATGCTTATCCGATAAGAAAATCGTTTACCTTCAAGGAGCAGAGGCAACTTATAAACAAGCCACAGACATCCAGCAAGTGTATGAGTTGGTGGTGCAACCGGACGATCAATTGGCCATTTCTGTGTCAAGTAAAACCAAAGAACTTATTGAGCCTTTTAATACAAATACGTTGATTGGAGGTGGCAACTCAGGTTATTCGGCCAGTACGGTTAATGTGCAATCGGGCGTTACCTATTTTCAAGTAGATAAAGAAGGCAATATCGAGTTTCCTGTATTTGGTACATTAAAGGTGGGCGGTATGACGTGCAAAGCCGTGTCGGAAATGATTCGCAAACGCTTAGTGGAAGGAAATTACATCAACGACGCCGTGGTAAATACAAAGATAATGAGTTTCAAGGTTACGGTGTTGGGTGATGTAAAAACTCCCGGAGTTCAAAATTTTGAGGGCGAGCGTCTTACTGTGTTAGAGGCAATAGGTAAAGCTGGCGATTTGAACAATTCGGCCAAGCGTAACGATGTTCTTGTGATAAGAGAAGAGGATGGGAAACGTGTTACCTACCAAATGAATTTACTTGATGCCGAAAGCGTTTTTTCTTCTCCCGGCTATTATCTACAACAGAATGACGTGGTCTATGTACAACCCAACAAGTCGGTACGTGTAAAAGGTAGTACCAGTTATACATTGCTCTCGGTGAGCAGTACGTTGGTTAGTATGGTCGTTTCAATCGTATCTTTAATCATCTCTTTAAACAACTAGAAAAAAGATGGATTCAGCACACATAAATACAAATAATCAGATGGAAAACACGGAAGAAAGTCTTTCTTTACGTGATATTTTAGATACTTTCTTGGTTAATTGGAAGTGGTTTATCTTATCCACTATCGTATGCGTATGCGGTGCCTATTTGTATTTGGCCACCAAATCTTCGGTGTATCAACGTCAGGCTGTAATGTTGGTGAAGGACGATTCTGCTGACGGAGGTATGCGTCGTTCCGTTGGTGGAACCGATGCCTTGATGCAATTGAATGGTGTGATGATGGGTTCCAGCGTGGTCAACGAAATCTATATTTTACAGTCGTATCAGTTGGTTCAAGAGGTGGTAAAGAAACTTCGTCTTGATGTTATCTATTCGTGCGAGCAAGGTTTGCGCACGGTTTCACTTTACGATGTGAAGCCCTTTGAGGTGCAGTTCCTGGATGATTTCGTTTCGCCAACTACATTTAAGGTAGAAGTGCTTTCCGAGAAGGAATGTCGTATTTTTGGAACATACTACAAACAGAATGTTGATGGTGAGGAGAATGAAGAGATGGAATATAATGCCGTCGTTCCGTTTGATAAAATTGTAGAGACTCCTTTTGGAAGGATTGCACTTGCAGGTCAACAAAAGTATATTGCAGATTTCATAGGCGAGGATATTTCTGTAACCCGCATCGGCTTGGAGGCTGCTACAAATGCCTGTCAAGGACGTATCTCAACCTCAGAGGTAGCAAAGGGAAGTACGCTAGTTCGTATTGCATGCACCGATACAAACATTCAGCGTGCAGATGATATTTTGGCAGCTTTATTGGACTCCTATAAGCAAAGTATTATTGAGGATAAGAATAAAATTGCGCAGAGCACAGCCTCTTTTATAGGAGAACGTATTGTGCTTATCAACAAGGACTTGAACGAAATAGAAGGTCGTCTAGCTCAGTTCAAACAGACGCATAAGTTGGTAGACGTTGAGCAGAATGCAAGAATATACATGGACCAAGCACGCGTAGCTCGTGAACGAAACATTCAATTGGAATCTAAATTGGGCGTGTCGAACTATGTGCTCGAATTCTTGAAGGACAACAGCAAGGGTACATCGTTAATACCGGCTATTGCAGGGGTTGGAGATGCAGCTTCTTCTGTACAAATAGAGAAGTATAACGAATTAATGCTTCAGCGTAATCGTTTGGCGGAAAACTCAAGTAATGACAATGCTTTGGTGAAGGAAATGGACGAAAGACTGAGCCAAATGCGTGTGGCCATTATCGCTTCAATGAACGGACATATCGCTGCAATTAAAGTGCAATTAGCAGATGCCAAGCGTGAAGAAGCCAAGGTGATGAGCACACTGTATACAGTTCCGGAGAAGGAGAAACAAGTGTTGGATATAGCCCGTGAGCAGGCCATTAAAGAAACGCTCTACACTTATTTGCTTCAAAAACGTGAAGAAACCGCTTTGCAGTTGGCCATCACGGAGGCCAATATACGCATTGTAGAACACCCGTTTGGTTCTCGTGCTCCAATTGCTCCTCGCCGTTCAATCACTTTGCTGGTTGGCCTTGTATTGGGACTTGGACTACCATTTGCTTTCTTCTGGGTGAAGTCTATGCTTAACATGGGTGTACGTGGAAGAAAGGATGTGGAGGCCTATACTTCAATTCCTGTTCTGGGTGAAATCCCACATCGCAGAGGAGGCTTTGAGGAGAACGCGATATTGGTGTCGGAACAAAGTGACGAACCAATTACCGAGGCCTTTAGAATGTTGCGATTCAGTATGGATTTTGTGATGAAAGATGCCCGTGTAGTGATGTTTACCTCAACCACACCTTCCGAAGGAAAGACCTTTGTGTCAAGAAACTTTGCAGTAACGCTGGCTATGACCGGGAAGCGCGTGTTGTTGATGGACACCGATATTCGCAAGCGTACCCAATCACGTTTGTCCGGTGGCATACAACACGAAGGTTTGACCTCATATTTGTCGGGAGCAAACCTGAACCTAAAGGAACTTATTATTCCAAAGAGTGCGGCTCTTCCTGTTGACTTCATGCCCGCAGGAATCATGCCACCTAATCCTGCCGAACTTTTGATGAGCCCCCGTATGGATGAGTGTGTTGCGAAACTTAAGGAACAATACGACTATAT
>JAFOXE010000190.1 GCA_017425765.1 Paraprevotella sp.
CGAGATATATTCTTGAAAGAGAGCAAATGACCAACTTATTTGTGCTGATTGATATCCGTCACGAAGCTCAAAAAATCGACTTGGAATTCATGGAATGGCTAGGCGAGAACGGTGTGCCCTTCAGTATCATCTTTACCAAAGCAGACAAACTAAGTAGGGGAAAAGCACAATCTAATGTACACTCATACCTAAACGAGTTGAAAAAACAATGGGAAGAACTCCCCCCTCATTTCGTAAGCTCAGCCGAAACCCGAATGGGTAGAGAGGAGATTTTGAATTACATTGAAAGCATAAACAAATCAACAAACCAATAAAACAAACCATACAAAAAATGGGCTTCGTTCGTACGAACGAAGCCCATTTTTATTCGTAAAATCCTATTCTTAAAACGAATAGTTCAAACCAAGACTAAGCCATTCCTTAAACATGAAGTACTTATCCATGTCCTCACTCTTGTATCCCTTAGAGCTATCATCGATCTTCGGATAAACAAACAATTTACTTGACAGATACTTATTGATGGTGAACGTAAAGGTGTTTTCCCATTCTATGTTAGTCATTTCAAGGTTACTAAACCAATACAAACGCGACGACCAACTAATACTATTACATATTTTCCAATTATAGTTTACCGTAATATTCGGACCGTAGTTAACGTAGGTGCTGTGACGTGGTTTCAAGCCAAAGTTTTGTGCAATATCCATACGATCTACGTACTTGAAGTTATAGGCAACAGGGGCAAAATAAGCAGAACCACTAAAATTCTTCAAATTCAATTTGTAGTCCATACCGACAGATAACACTAAATTAAATGGCGACATGAAGTCTGAAGTAACATTATCACTATTACTTGCATACTTGGGGTGAAACTGTGTTTGTGCTTGCATGGATGCTGTATAAAACCAATGTTTTGTAGCTTTATAACCCACTTTACTGTTCAAGCGAAGGAGGTCTGAAGTGGTTTTCAAGTTGTGCTCTTCGTCGCTTTTTATAGTTTGAAAACCTAATTGCATCTCCAACTTATTCTCCCATTGTATCTTTTGTTTATTATCGTAATTTGCATTCAATGTTAACACCGCTAACATGGCATAGTTATTCTCACCACCTTGATACCAATTGTCTGAATAATAAGACTGCGTAAATTGCAACGATGTATTACCCGAGAATTTCCAAAAGTTAGGACGCTTAGCTACTACAGCTACAGGCTCCACGTCCACCTGCAAATCTGCAAGTTCTGCCTTTTCCGAAAGTTTAACCTCGTGCTTTATGGTTTTAGTTACATCCTCACGTATCACCCCTGCATCTGCTAATTCTGCCTCCGTCACAGTTATCAACTCAGGATTATCCACATAAGTACGAGCCAAAACTTGGTTCATCTCCCTACACCTTGACAAATCTGCATCTTCTGTATTATTAAGTGCCGCCCACGAAGGAGCCTTCTTGTCATCATCACAGCCCCACTCTGCTCGCATAACTTGCTGCAAGGGTTCCTTATACAAAGTTCCGGCCGTAAACATCTTATAATAATAAGGATTTAGGCTTGCGATGTCAGACGATGAACTAATAGGTTCATCCTTCTCTGCCACCAATTTTTCCAATGTAGCAGTATATCGCTCCATCACTAGGGTTTGATAAGAAACAGTGTCCTCTACTTCTGCAGCCTCCGGTGCTACAAACGTGCTATCTTGTGCTGTCATCTGCATTAAGATGCCAGCAAAAACGATTAAAAAACACAAACGTTTTAACATAGTATTGTTCAAAAAAATTATACGCAAAGATAATGTTTTTTTGCAAGAAATGCAGATGTTTTTTATAGAATTTTGTAATTTTGCAGTTTGGAATGTGAGCATAGACTCGCACATTAGTTCATAACAATAAAATATATACTACAGTGGCAGAAACTAAGTACATCTTCGTTACGGGCGGAGTAGCATCATCATTAGGAAAGGGTATTATTTCCTCTTCAATCGGTAAACTTCTGCAAGCCAGAGGCTACAACATCACCATCCAGAAGTTTGACCCATATATTAATATTGACCCGGGGACGCTGAACCCACATGAACATGGCGAGTGCTACGTAACCATTGACGGCTTGGAGACAGACCTTGACTTAGGTCATTATGAACGTTTTACAGGTGTACAAACCACTCGCGCCAATAGTATTACTACCGGACGCATCTACCAAAGCGTTATTGAAAAGGAACGCAGAGGTGATTACTTAGGAAAAACTATTCAAGTGGTTCCTCACATCACCGATGAAATCAAACGCAATATCAAACTCATGGGTCAGAAATATAAATTTGACTTCGTGATTACTGAAATTGGTGGTACTGTGGGTGACATGGAGTCATTGCCATACATTGAGGCAATTCGTCAATTAAGATGGGAAATGGGCAAGAATGCTATCAATGTTCACCTTACTTATGTTCCTTACTTGGCAGCAGCCCAAGAACTAAAAACAAAACCTACTCAAAACTCAGTAAAGCAATTGCAAGGCCTAGGTATCCAACCCGACATCCTTATCTTGCGTTCTGAACACGACTTATGCAGTTCTGTACGCAAAAAGGTGGCCCAATTCTGTAATGTAGACGAAGATGCCGTAATCCAAAGCTTGGATGTTCCCACTATATACGAAGTTCCTCTTCGCATGCAAGAGCAAAAGTTGGATGCCATCATCCTTCGTAAGATGCAAATGGAAGTGGGCGAAACCCCAAGTCTGGGTCCATGGCGTTCGTTCCTTGATCGCCGCAATAAAGCAACAGAAGTTGTTGACATTGCCCTTGTAGGTAAGTACGATTTGCAAGATGCATATAAGAGTATTCTTGAATCCTTGTCGCAAGCTGCCACCTACAATGATTATAAGGTAAAGACTCATTTTGTGAACAGCGAGAAACTTACCAAAGAAAATGTTGCTGAAACATTGAGCGGAATGGCCGGTGTCTTGATCTGCCCCGGATTCGGTCAACGCGGTCTTGAAGGAAAGATTATTGCTGCAGAATACACTCGTACAAACGATATTCCGACTTTCGGTATTTGTATGGGTATGCAACAAATGGTCATCGAGTTTGCACGCAATGTATTAGGATATGCCGATGCTAACAGTCTTGAAATCGATGAAACTACAAAGCATAACGTAATCGATGTCATGGAGGACCAAAAGAATCTTACTCAAAAGGGCGGTACCATGAGATTAGGAGGTTACGAGTGTATCCTGCGCAAAGGAAGTCGTGTAGAAGAGATTTACGGCACTACCGAAATTAAGGAACGTCACCGTCATCGCTATGAATTCAACAACCAATACACCAAGGAGTTTGAGGATGCAGGCATGCAATGTGTAGGCGTTAACCCTGAAAGTGGATTGATAGAAGTTGTAGAAATTCCTGAATTGAAGTGGTATATTGGAGTGCAATATCACCCAGAATATAGCAGCACTGTATTGAAACCTCATCCACTTTTCATGTCGTTCATCAAGGCTTCTATTGCAAATATCAAAAAGTAACACATCTAAACTACAAACCACTAAATTAAAAAGAAACAGAAAAAATAGACATGGATAAAAACACGATAACAGGTCTTGTTTTGATGGTTGCGATCGTCATTGGGTTCAGCTACTTCAGTCAGCCCAGTGAATCTGAAATTAGACAAAGACAGATTCAAGACTCCATCGCAATCGTAGAACAAGAGAAAGTTGCTGCACAGCAACGTGAGAAAGAAGCCTTTGAGCTACTGCGTGAGGCAGAAGCTGCCAAGGACACCACATCAATGTTTTATGCTGCGCGTCAAGGCGAAGCACGTGACATCGTATTGGAAAACGATTTAGTAAAACTTACTTTCAGCACACAAGGTGGATGCGTTAAGTCGGCCGAGTTGAAAGAATACAAAAATCGTCAAGGTACTAATGTTATCCTCTTCGACGAGAAAGATGCTCAAATGAAGTTTATGTTGACAGGAAAGAATGAAAACATTGTCTCCAGCAACTTCATCTTCCAGCCTCTTAATGTTACCGACTCTACGGTGACCATGCGTCTGCAAGCAGCCAATGGTGGAACACTTGATTTCAACTACACGTTGCTGCCAGGCACATACATGACCAATCTCACCATTGAGAGCAAAGGCATGGAAAACCTGTTTGCGCCATCTTTGAAGAACATTGACATTGAATGGAGCGACCGCGCTCGTCAACAAGAGAAAGGCTACGACTTCGAAAGCCGCTACTCTACCCTAACTTATAAAATTAAGAACGAGGGCACAGACTATTTAAGTGAGAGCAGCGAGAAAAAAGAAGACATCGCCGAGCCTTTGGATTGGATTGCATTTAAGAACCAATTCTTCAGCTGCGTATTCATTGCACATCAAGATTTTACTCAATCCTCATTGTCAAGTGTACCGCAGTCGGAACGCAGTGGATATCTTAAGCAATACGACGCCAGTATGCAAACTTATTTTGACCCTACCGGCACCACACCAACCCAAATGCAGCTATTTTTCGGTCCTAACAACTATCACCTGCTGCAGGAAACCAATGATTTGAGCCTAAGCGACAAAGACTTAG
>JAFOXE010000191.1 GCA_017425765.1 Paraprevotella sp.
AGCTGGAATATTGAAGGTGAAGGCGTTTCTATGTCTATATCTACAGAGAATCCTATCCACGAGAATAATTCACATTATGCAGTTCTGAATGTGAAGAAATCAAACAGTGGTGCATTGATTAACAACGGTTTTGATGGAATAGTTGTACGTAAGGGCGAAAAGTACGATCTGTCCTTGTTTGCCAAGACATTATCTAAGAAGTCAACTCGCCTGAAGATACAATTGGTGCAAGATGGTGCAGTGGCAGCAGAAGGGAATATCAAAGTATTGGATAATACATGGAAGAAAAAAAGTATTGTGCTCAAGGCAGTAAAAGATGCTGACCACGCAGTATTACGTATTCAACCTATAGACGAAGGCTCTTTGGCTTTGGACTTGATTTCTTTATTTCCCCAAAAAACATTTAAAGGACGTAAGAATGGAATGCGTGCAGACCTAGCACAAACCTTGGCTGACATGAAGCCCAAGTTTATGCGATTCCCAGGTGGTTGCGTGGCGCATGGCGACGGTTTGCACAATATGTATCGATGGAAAGAAACTATAGGACCGTTGGAGGAACGTAAACCACAACGTAACATTTGGGGATATCATCAGACCAAAGGTTTAGGCTATTATGAGTATTTCCAATTATGTGAGGATATGGAGTGTGAGCCTTTGCCTGTATTGCCGGCTGCAGTACCATGCCAAAATTCAGACGATAGAGGAGCCGGACAGCAAGGTGGCTTGCCGATGGAGCAAATGGAGGATTACATACAAGAAGTTTTAGACTTGATAGAATGGGCCAACGGAGATGCCAAGACTACAAAATGGGGTAAAGTTCGTGCACAACAAGGTCATCCAAAACCTTTTAACTTAAAGTATATAGGAATTGGAAATGAAGATTTAATTTCAAAGACCTTTGCAGAACGATATCTTATGATTATTAATGCAGTGAAGGCAAAATATCCCGAGATTGTTGTATGTGGTACAGTGGGCCCTTGGTCGGAGGGTAGTGATTATGAAACGGGTTGGAGATTAGCTAAGGACCATGATATTGATATGGTTGACGAACATTATTATCAAAGCCCTGGTTGGTACATATATCATCAAGATTACTACGACAACTACGATCGCAATGCAAGTAAAGTTTATCTGGGTGAATATGCGGCGCACACTCCCGGGCGTCCCAATAATATCGAGACCGCATTGAGTGAGGCATTGCATATTTGTGGACTTGAACGTAATGGTGATATAGTGGCAATGAGTTCATATGCTCCGCTACTGGCAAAAGAACATCACACCCAGTGGAATCCTGACTTAATATACTTTAATAATAAGGAGGTAAAACCTACAGTCGGTTATTTCGTACAGAAGATGTGCGGCAATAGCTCCGGTAATGAATACGTTACATCTACGCTTTCGGTTAACGAGCATCGTAAGGGTGTAAGAGAACGTTTGGCCGTGAGCACTGTTTCGAACAGTAATACGGGTAAAACATACATTAAGATGGTAAACTTGCTAAATCATCCGGTTAAGGGACATATCAACTTGAAGAACATGAATGCACAGTTGGGAGCAGCCGGCGAAAAGGAAGTTAAGATGCAACTGCTTACCGGTGCATATGACGACCGAAACGCACGTCCTATAGAGAGAACAATTGTGATAAAGGAAAATTTTGATTATGAACTTCCGGCTTACTCCTTTACCTTGATAGAATTATAAATCAACGATTATATAGTGTGCCTCAAACGAATATGTTTGGGGCATTTTTTTATATTACAATATCTCTATAATTATATTGTTGTAGCTAGTAATACTGCGTGTATCAATAATTACTATGATGTTTGTTAGCAAGGAGTTATTGTTATGGATAAATTCTCATCATTGTTTCTTCCGATCTCACTTTAATACATTTTTGTACTGTGTGCGTAAAAAATATTGTTGTTTTCGCACACATTTTTTCAAAAACATTTTGGAGAAACTAAAAAAACACCTACTTTTGTGTAGAAGTTACACTTATTCCTTAGGGGGTAGTGAATTTCATGTAGTATTGTTTCTCATAATTTGTTTTTTAAGGTTAACGTTTATTGGTAATTGGGAAAGTCTCCTAGTGATAGGGGGCTTTTCTTTTTGTGTTTGCTTTGGGATGATGATTTACGATTATATATAAATAATGTATAATGAAAAAAGAACCACTTGTCGGTGTAGTCCGGCCAAGTGGTTCTATATGTTTTATGAAGTGCTATGGAATAAGCGATGTTTAATCGGCAAGAATGGCATCTGCTAATGTTTCCAATCCTATGATATCGGCATCTTTCATGCGACTTCGTATGGTTATCATTGGTTCTACGATGTCGATTTCCTTCATTGTAGAAAGCATTTCGTTCATGATGCGTCCTGCAGAGGGTGCCCATGAACCATTTTCAATAATACCTACGCGTCTTTTTTGGTAAGCTTTTGATTGTAGATGATGTAAGAAGTCGTGCATGGGTGGAAACACTCCGGCATCGTACGAGGGAGCTGCCACTATCATTTTGCTGTAACGGAATGCATCTTCTACAGCCTCGGCCATATCGTCACGACTCAAGTCGGCTATGGAAACTTTTGCAGCTCCTTTCTCACGTAAGATCTCAGCCATTTTCATGGCTGTGGCAGCAGTTCCTCCATGAATGGATGCATAGGCTACGAATACACCTTCTGTTTCAGGTTCGTATTTACTCCATGTGTTGTATAATCCGATGTAATAACCCAGGTTTTCGGAAAGGATAGGTCCGTGCAAGGGGCATATCATGTCAATGTCTAGTGTAGCTGCTTTCTTCAGCAGATTCTGCACTTGGATACCATATTTACCGCAAATGTTGAAGTAGTATCTTCGTGCTTCGCATGCCCAATCTTCTTCAAGGTCAAGAGCACCAAATTTTCCAAATCCATCGGCTGAGAACAAAACTTTTTCGCTTTGTTCGTAGCTGACCATTACTTCGGGCCAATGCACCATTGGGGCCATAAAGAATTGAAGTGTATGTGTACCGAGCGATAGGGTTTCGCCCTCTTTGACTACCAATATACGGTTTTCAAAGCTTATATTCTCAAAGAATTGTGGTAACATTTGGGCAGCTTTGTTGCTCAAAACGAGAGTAAGTTTAGGATATTTTGTGGTGAGCAGACCGATGTTTCCGGCGTGGTCTGGTTCCATGTGGTGCACAACCAAATAGTCGGGTGTACGTCCGTTTAATGCTTGTTCAAGGTTGTTCAGCCATTCGTCAGTCTTGCGAGTGTCTACAGTATCCATAATGGCAATCTTCTCATCGAGGATTACGTAGGAGTTGTATGAAATACCATTGGGAACAATATATTGACTTTCAAACAAATCGATGTCTTTATCATCTACACCGATATAGTGTATTTTTTGTGTAAGCTGCTTATTCATTTTTCTTTTGATTAGGGAATATTTCAAACGCAAAGTTCGTAATTTTTGTTGAGGTGTGCAAGTAGTTACAAAAACACTTGAGCGTGTAGATGGGCAATACACCATGGTGTAATGCCCATCTACACGACGGTATGGTTTATGTGTACACCATGGTGTGTTTTGAATATAACAATCTTGTGAACTTTATGTACACCAAAATAGTCTCTCATGAAAGTTATTAGGTGTTAGGCTTGTTGCATTTGTCTTAATAAATCCTTTTGACGATCGGTAAGTGTTTCGGGCAATTTTACTTGAAATTGCACAATTAGATTACCACGTGTGCCGTTGCCCAAATTCGCACCTTTACCTTTCAGTCTGACTTTTGTGCCGGGCTGCGTGCCTGGTTTTACCTTAAGACGGAGTTTTTCGGTGCCTGTTTGCACAATGATGTCACCGCCAAGTAGGGCTGTGTATAAATCAATTGTTACATTGCATTGTTGTTCGCTGGGCATATCGTGTGCATCGGCTGTACCAAATCCTCCAAATCCTCCGAAACCACTTGATTGTCGTGTTGTTCGTCCTCTGCCAAAAAGTTGTTCAAAGAAGTCAGAGAAACCTCCACCTCCGCCAAATTGGCTGAAGTCGAAACCCTCAAAACCACCGCTTCCTCCGGCGGCTCCATTTCCAAACCCCTGTCCCACATTTGCCCAATGCTCGCCATATTGGTCGTAGCGGGCACGTTTGTCCGGATCGCTTAATACATCGTAGGCTTCGTTAAGTGCTTGAAACTTAGCCTTCGCCTTAGGGTCGTCCGGGTGTAGGTCGGGATGAAATTGTTTTGCTCGTTTCTTGAACGCATTTTTGATGTCTTTTTGGGGGGTATCGCGCGGGATTCCCATTATCTTATAGTAGTCGATAAATGCCATAATTGTAGTTCTCCTTTCTGTATGACGAACTACAAATAAGGTGCCAGACGATTGTGTTTCGGTTCAGAAATCGTATTTTTGTACCAATATTTCATTTTTGAGTTGTTTATGAAAAGTATTCGGCGAGGTTTACTCTTGTTGATGTTTATTATGTTGAGTGAAATGATGCAAGCAGAAAAACGAG
>JAFOXE010000192.1 GCA_017425765.1 Paraprevotella sp.
CCACGATACCAATCAGGTTTGAAGATAAATTCATTTTTTTATTCAACTGCATGTACAGTTCTGGATAACCCGGATACATACAAGTCTTGATACCGTTACTTACAACTTGATAGTCACGACTGGCTCTTGCGTTCTCGTGTGTATACTCACGCACGCTTCTAAAAGCCAAGAAAGGCTGTAGTCGCAAGGTTGTAGCCGAATGAGCCTCCAACAAAGTATATCGTATAATGATACGATTTTCGTAATGTTGAAAAACTTGTTCCTTCTTCAACACTACGCCACCCACACGATATATTGTTGTTGGAACTTGTTGGCAATCAAACTCTCTAATGTACTTATGACCGCGCGGACTAAAATTGTTGCCTTGATACTTGTGCAATCCTAAATTAAATTCCGCTCCATGCTGAATAACTGTTTCGTCTAATGACGATAACAGGACATGATTCTCATCGTCAAGTTCCGGAATAGGAACGACCAAAAGACCATGGTACTTTCTGATGTTACAATCCACGATTGTAGAACAAGAATAAGCACCTGAACGATTGGATCTGAGCACCTCTTTCGGTAATGATTCCTCGAGATTTGTCATCAGCGTTTTGTCAAATCGCAAATAACTCATAGTCTATTTATTAAGGTTTTTAGTTGTGTTTTCTCTTATGACTACATTTAGTCGTTCTCAAAGTTAACAAATTCTAACCTTACACGGAAATATTTTCAACTTTTTATTTGAACTAAATCACAATTTTCCGGACATATTTTGCATAAATATCACGTTACGTCTTGGCACTCCCAAGCAAATGTCGTAATTTTGTGCCGTAAAACATATTTTCAGCCTTTCATAAATATACATCATGGCGAAGAAAGAAATAAACAAACAAGAAGTTCTTTCAAAAATGACCAACTTGTACGAGTCGTTAAACAATGAACAACGCGAACTGCTTGCTCATTGCATGACTATTGATGTATATAAGAAGAATGAAAATATATACAAAGAAGGCGAAACACCCAACCACCTATTGTGTCTTATCTCCGGAAAGGTGAAAATCTACAAAGATGGTGTAGGCGGTCGTAGTCAAATCATCCGCGTGTTGAAGCCTATCGAATACTTTGGCTACCGTGCTTCCTTTGCACAACAAAGTTTTGTAACGGCGGCAGCCGCATTCGAGCCATCTACCATTGCCAAAATACCAATGTCCATCATTATTGATCTGATTCACGAGAACCCTCAGTTGGCATGGTTTTTCATTCAACAGCTATCCATCGACCTAGGAGTAGCAGACGAGCGTACCGTAAATCTTACTCAAAAGCATATTCGTGGAAGATTGGCAGAATCACTGCTATTCCTCAAGGAAAGCTATGGGCAAGAAGAAGACGGATGCACCCTTAGTATCTATTTGTCACGTGAGGATTTGGCTAATCTATCAAACATGACAACGTCAAACGCCATTCGCACATTATCTAATTTTGCCTCCGAAAAAATCATCGCCGTCGACGGACGTAAAATAAAAATCATTGACGAGGAAAAATTGGAGAAAATCTCACAAATCGGTTAATAATCCTCCCACTACATCGGGATGATGAAATCAATCCATTCTTGTTTTAAGCCGATCTCCATGGGCGTTTCCGCCTCACGCCAAACGCATCCATCCAAACTTACCAACGACTTCTCGTTGTCATAAAAATGTATACGATCGCGAGTTCGATATGCTTTTACATTTTTATGATTAAGAAAACGTCCCCATGCCAACATCCACAAACCTTCAAAAAGCTGTGTTACTTCGGGATGCGAAACGATGGACACGTCCAACATACCATTATACGGCACGGCACTGGGTGTTTGACCATATCCGCGAGCGCTGCCGATACACACCGACATAATGCTACGGTTGATATCGGCATAATTCACCTTCAAGTGCATTTTACTCTCCATACGGTGAAATAACATCAAGAAAGCTGATGAAAAGAACGATAAAGCGCTCATCTTCCAGAAGCGACGTGTTTCATGTCGTAGATTCATAATGTTTGCCACCAACCCCACGTTCACACAGTTCAAAAAGAACCTCTTCTTCGACTCACCTTCTACAGGTTTAGTTTCACAAAAGCCCACATCCACTTTTCGTATGCGACGTGCGATAAGACTATCTATAGCATATTTATAATCATCTTCCTCAAGGCCCCAAAAATGAGCAAAATCGTTGGCCCACCCGTTAGGAATTACACCGAGAGCCATACGCTTGCGCGCCTCGTCACTCACCGAAAGCACCCCGTTTAAGGCACGATTAAGAGCAGCATCTCCACCCACGATTACCAGAGTAGAATATCCGTTCATTGCCAACATGGCCGCTAATCGTTCTGTAGATTCTGCACTTTCACTTTGAATGAAGTCATACTCTACGTGTTTCTCTTCTAAATATTCACGAATAGCCTTCCAGCGCTTATGCGGATTTCTAACTCCTTCTTTTGGGCAGTAGATTATACCCCATCTTGACTTCTCGATATTCATATCTATGCTTTTACCTACAAAAATATACTATTTTTTGTATTTTCAACTCATCCCAATGTTTTTTTCTAACCTCCTTGTGCATACAACTCTTGTATGCGTGACACCTTCTCGGCCATAGACAATGTACCGTCAATCCAATGAATTGTGATACCACGACGCTCCATTCCTCTAAACCATGTCATCTGCCTCTTTGCAAATTGATGAATGGCAATTTCCAGTTGACGCACCATCTCATTGTACGAAAGTTCCCCTATTATATATAAGGTAAGGAATTTATACTCCAAGCCATAATAAATCAGATCTTCCTCCGTCAGTCCGCGTGCCATTAAAGTTCGCACTTCATCCACCATTCCTTCTTCCAAGCGCATATGCAATCGGCGAGATATCCGTTCTCGGCGCACCTCACGATCCACATCAATTCCCACCACCAAACTATTCATCTTCGGGAACGGACGTTCATCTATTTTATGCTCTTGATAATATTCTTCGATTTCTATGGCACGAATGGCACGTTTTGCCGTATCCACATCCGTGGTATTATGCAGACGTTTATAACCGGACAGAATTTCGGTTAGTTCCACAAGCGATTTATCGGCCAACGAAGCTCTCAACTCGGCATTTTCCGGCACGGGTACCAAACGATAACTCCTCAACACAGACTCTATATACAATCCGGTGCCTCCACACAACAAAGGCAATCGGCCGCGCGCTGTTACATCATCGTAGACCTGCAAAAAATCGCGTTGAAACTCAAACACATTATACTTATATCCTGGCTCAGCAATGTCGATTAAGTGATAAGGCACCTGTTTGCCGTCCACCACATAGTCGGCCAAATCTTTACCCGTTCCAATATCCATTGCACGATATACCTGCCTACTATCGGCACTGATAATTTCTGCATCCGTAACAGCAGCATAGGCGGCTGCCACAGAAGTTTTACCTGAGGCCGTAGGGCCTAGCAGTGTTATCATATTGTATGTGCTCATCGTCTTATTTCAACTGAATTAAGCTTATATTCTTTTCATTTTGTAAAGATAAGAATTATAAGTTTACGATGTTTCTACTTAGTTGTTTTTTTCTGATTTTCCGCACGTCTTCACCCCATAAAAAACACACGATGGTGTAAAGGGGCTCTACACCATCGTGTGAATGGAACAAGGCGTACAGGTGGATCCTCCACACCTACGTCTCTTTTTATGCTCAATCTAGTTGTCTTTTCCTATTGATTTTGAAGCACTTATACTTTTCCCAAAATAACGTTTCATCCGTTTCCAAGCCTCTGTGCTTATCACCGAACTTTTTTCCTTCATTTCACACTCTTTCATGGCCATACGCAACGTGGCTATCCTATGTTCCCAATTCGGATGAGTAGACATCCATTCGGGCACATAGCCATCGCCGTCTTCCGACATGCGTTGCATAAAGCGCACCATGCCTTCTGGATTTATTCCGGCATTACATAAATAAGCCACTGAAGTGCAATCCGCTTCGGTTTCCTGTTCTCTACTATAGAAAGAAGAGGCCAAAATCTTAGTCAGTTCAGCTAATTGTTCTCCATTACCACTCATTGTAATGAAGAAAAGCGAAAGACCCAATTCCTTCTTCACCGTGCTCCATACATGATTTTTTTGGATGTGTGCCAACTCATGCGCCAACACTCCGGCCAATTCTTCCTCGTCAACACTGTTCGAAATCAAAGCACTATGCACCACTATATAGCGGTCTGGCCCGGCAAAAGCATTCTCCTCACTCGCACGTACTACGCGCAACTTTATGCTATCGCGCACCAATCCGTTGGTTTCACATAACCGTGTGAGCAAATCATCCACTGGATCCACAACATCCTTATCCTCTATTTCACGATATTGCGAGCTATAACTAAGCCACACCAACTTACCCAAATAGCGTTCCACTTGGGCACGATCTATTGGCACCATAGACACCCAATCTACCTGCAGCAAGGAATAGAACACACTTAGGAACAATAACGCAGATACCAAAATCTGCCTCAACAACTTACCGATCATGGCTTGCAGAATATATCGGTTAATACTCCGTAGACATACCACTGCGGACTTGCCCCTTTTCTGATATTTGAGGCCGTGGCTGCCGTAGCTATCAAGTCTATGAAATTATAAATTAAAACGGTAATCAAGAAAGCAATATATGTGGAGCCAAAAGCAAGAGGACCAAGGAATATGGCCACCGTCCACCACCACAATACATTATTTACAAGAAATTGACCCAACTGCGAGAACATGGCTTGCATACAATGCCATCGTACAAAATAGGTGTCGCGCCGATGGACATAATTAAAGAAAAACATAGCCAATAGATTGAGAAACGGGAAGGGCAACCCCACCACACTTACAAGCAGCGACACAAGATAGCTGTTCGAGGCCTTTTCACGTTCAGCAAAACTCGGAGAGCACACGTTCATAATCCTTTATATATATTCCAAATCATATTCAAAAACATGAGTAAGACAAACGTCCAAAATACGAGTTTGCGTTGCAAAAACTTCTCACTGCGGGCATAGCACAATGCAAAAGTAGGACGTCTTCGCACAGCATCCACCAACCACCAAAACGGGAGTATAAACATTACCACATAGGCCAATAAACCTAACGGATTCAACAACAAGGATTGCCACAATCGGCCATTCACGATCAATATTATGGCGCGTGTGGTGCCACATGCCGGACAGGGAATTCCGGTGACATTCTTAAACAAACACGGCGTGAATCCGAAACCGTCTGTTGTATAAAGGGCATAAAAAAGCCACACATAACCTATCAGGGCCAATGCACCAAGTATTATGTATGGCTTAAAAACGTTCATCCTTACAAATATCTAAACTGCGCAATATTATTCTGACGCGTAGCCTCCATAATCAAGAACAAGTCGACAATAGCCCACACACCAAAACCGCCACATGTAATCAATTTGAGCACACCCAACATGGTATCACCTATATAAAAACGATCAACACCTAAACTTCCGACAAAAAGAGAAAGAATAAGTGAAATCATGGGATCCTTGAACTGCATAAACTGAATACTCGCCCATTTGGAATCATCCATCAACTCCAAACTTGATTTGATTGACAATAATTGTTCTTGTGGCAAATACTTGCCATTCATCATAATAAATTGATCTACTTTATTTTGATCCATGATTAAAATATATTTATGTGTAATTACCTCAATAAAGATAGGATTTTCTGAATAAAACGTAGCGTATACCTTACTTGATTTTAAAGGAAAACAAATGCGTACAACCAGTACAACCAATGTGCAAAGATACCGGCCAACAAACCGCACAACAAATGCACCATAATGGCTTTTGACGTAAGTTGACGATAACCAATCGCATCAAATATAGCCGAATAGGTGGAGAAGAAACCACTCCAACTAATACCCATGGCAGTAAACACTGCCACAGCGTTACCATCTAAAAGACCTTCGGCCATAAAGCGAGGAACCTGCCCCAAAGCTGCACCTACAGCACCCAATGAAGTAATGGGGAATGCTATTAATTCAGCATTTTTGAAACCAAACAACCACTCGAACACGAAGTTAATCTTACCGGCTAAATGCGGCAACAACTGAATGCCTTGATAGGGAGAACCATCGTACACACCACTCTCACCCGGACCAAACGTAAGCAAAAACACCGCTGTGGAGATGATGATTACACCGGGAATGATAGCAAGTCCTAATTCTACGCCGCTCTTTCCGCCATCGAGCAACGCATTTAAGAAGCGAATAAATACACTCTCCTTAGCATTCAGCATATCAGCACGCTGTTGCTGATGTGTGTGTTTCTCGGACAAAGCATACGTTTCGGCTGCAGGCATCATATCTGCATAACTTGCATCCATTCTGAGCAACATTTTTTGGAACAATCGTGTAGAAATCACACAACCACCCACAGCACCCAACAAACCTAAGAGTGGCTCTACAGCATAGCCCTTACCTAGCATAAACACAAACACGATGAGCCCCATACCGAATGCCGTACCAAAATTCACAAAAGAAAGTAGTTGATATTTACGAAAAAAACGGTTGAATCTATCTTCTTGTGCCAAAGTAAGCACCGCTGGATTGTCAGACAAGAAGGCCATAATTGCTCCTAAAACTGCCACACCGGGTAGGCGGAACAAGGGTTTCATGAGCCACCCAAAGGTATACTCTAGTATGCGTACCACACCAAACTCGTTAAACAACTTGCTCAATGCTCCCGACAACACAACCACACCCATGAGGTAAAACACTGTCTGCAATAGTAAGTCGTGTGCCGTATTCATGATGGTGTTCAACATATTGGAAAGGCCCATCCTTTCGCTAATATACGAAAACACCACAAAAAATATAACAATAAAAATTAATCCCTCTACGGTCTTCTGTTGTTTAATGGCTCTACGAATTCTACTTCTTTTCATAAGCATGCATTTGCGAGCAAATGTAATAAAAAAAGCCACTTGGAGCAAACCAAGTGGCTTTATTCTTACGAAAGGTTTTATTAACCGTTCACCTTCTTCATGTGAGCGATAAGTTCAAGAACCTTGTTTGAGTAACCGATTTCGTTGTCATACCAAGATACAACCTTAACGAATGTGTCGGTCAAAGCAATACCTGCCTTAGCATCGAAGATTGAAGTGCGAGCGTCGCCCAAGAAGTCAGCAGAAACTACGTCTTCTTCAGTGTAGCCCAATACACCCTTCAATTCATTCTCAGAAGCGTCCTTCATTGCAGCGCAGATTTCTGCATAAGTTGCAGGCTTAGCCAAGTTAACTGTCAAGTCAACTACAGAAACGTCAAGAGTAGGAACGCGGAATGCCATACCGGTCAACTTACCGTTAAGTTCAGGAATAACCTTACCTACAGCCTTAGCAGCACCAGTAGAAGAAGGGATGATGTTACCGCTTGCAGCACGGCCACCACGCCAGTCCTTAACTGAAGGACCGTCAACGGTCTTTTGAGTAGCAGTAG
>JAFOXE010000193.1 GCA_017425765.1 Paraprevotella sp.
CGTTAAATGTTTCAATAGTCATATCAGGAGTACCATTAGCAACAACCCACATACCAATAACCTCATCAGCAAGGTCATTTTCGCAATAGTCATAAGTCAAACGGACATCATTATCGTCAAACATAACAATTGACAAAGATTTGCCTGCTACGAATTCGAGGCGACCTTCAAATGTATCTTTATCACCATCGAATGCAAGAGTTACCTTGTTGTTTACTACCTTGATAGTACCTTTCTCCTCGTATAGGCTACCACCTTTCATAACACCTGTTGTGGTAAACGAACCATCGGCCTTGATGACCATAGCCTCAGCCTGTTCGCCATTCATGTAAGTCCAAGTACCTACAAGTTCTTGGGTAAAGTCGTGCTCAATGAATTCGTGGTCGCAATCTTCCGAACAGCTGTTCAAACCCAAAATTGCAACGAGTGCAATTACTCAAAATTTAAAATTCTTCATACCTGTCTATATTTTAATAATTGTTAATATTATATTTGCGTACAAAAATACCGCATTATTCCGAAAGCATCAAATAATGGTGTCCTACAAATGTGTATACAAAATGCCAAAAATCGGTAAAAAACGGTATTTGTATACACTTTTGTATACAGAATTTGGCACTTTTTTGTACTGAAATAGGCATTCTCAGACACCATTTCTTTATGTTTTCCCTCTTTTGGGTTATGAATTGGCCCTGTTACTTTATACCTTTTGTCATCACCAAGCTGAGGTTGATGGACTCAACGGCATCTGCAATGGTCTTATATACACCAGCAATGGCCTCGGTATCATTGATGTCCAACTGGCCGTGACCCAACATCACAGCCACCGAGGTGTTTCCAAAGAAATTCTCAAACGAGCTGGTGGGCATATACCAATGCATCTGCGTATTGTCCTGATCCTGGAAGGTGTACACCACCACATCCTTATAAACGGGGTTGTTCTCGCTCATCTTGATCGTCATCTTGTTGCCTTCCACCTCTATAGGTGCTGTCATAACAATGTGCTGGCCCTCTAACAAATAACTGTACTTGATTGTATTCGCATTGGGGAACTCAACATTGAAGAGAATAGACTTCATGAACTTGTCAATGATAGAACCGTCCATCTTGGCAAAGTTGAACGAGGTGTTCAAGAATGGGATGTCCTTGTCCTCACCCTTTACGTTGGTTACGAAAGTCTTGATGTAGTCGTACTTCTGGCCTGGGAGGTCGAGAGTCTGCTTGATGCGAAGCCAAGTGGTGTTTGTCTCTACATAATTTTCGCCCACCTTTGCATAAGCCTGAAGAGTCTTTACATCACCCAACGCAGTTCCATTAGGCGTGTATTTAATTTTCATAGCATTGTATTGAGCAAGACCATATTCAACAGCTATATCTGGCTGTTTATGTATCAACAAATCACCTATTACCTTATAGCTTGCCTCTACATTGGAACTAAAAACATCAGCTTCATAAGCATAACCAGTGAAAACTGTTGTTCCATCTGCTTTATAGGTCATAATAAGCATATCATTCTCCTCTGCTGATGGAGTTTCATTACAAACCCACATGCCCACAATCTCTTCCGACAGGTCTTCCTTGCAGTAGCGGTAAGTACGGCGTGTGTTTGTCTTGTTATTGATAAGAACGAGGAGTTCGCCGGACACAACTTCGTAGCTTCCAAAAGAGTAATCGCCGTTCAGCTCAATTCCGTAAGCGCCCTCTTCTTCCATGAAGGTGCCTTGCATGCCATCCCAATAGTTGCCACCCTCCAAACGGGTACTAACCAACGAACCATCCTCATTGATGGTCAGGGCTTCGGCAAAATTGGCTTCCAGGCAAGTCCATGTGCCAACCAACGATTTTGGGAACGGACTATCTACATAATAATGGTATACGTGCGTATCTTTGCTTCCGTCGCTTGTCATCAGCATCACATCTTCGGCATAGACTTGGATGGTACCGCTGAAGTGTGTTGTGCCATTGCTGGTGGTCAGCACCAGGCGGTTCTTGTGCAGCTTCCATGTGCCATCCACATAAAAATCTCCCTCGCCTTTATTGCCAAAGGCCATGAATTTGCCATCTTCGAGAATTCTAATAGCTTCTTCGTATGTTTCGCTTTCAGAACTCCAAACACCAATTATGGACTTGCTGTAGTCCACATCATTGAATTCGTGGTCACAATCCTCCGAACAGCTGTTCAGGCCACACATTGCCACAAGGGCAATGATCATAAATTTTAAAATTTTCATACTTTTGAATATTTGTTTATAACTCATTTCAGTTGTTAACGCTGCAAAACTACTGCAATATTCCGGAATAAGCAATTTTCTGTGTCCTACATTTCTGTATACAAAGGCATAAAACCACACTTTACCGAAATTTCGGTAGTTTTTGTATACACGTTGTATACATTTCGACGTTTCCCCCGTCCTCCGCCATCTACAAATAGGCACAAACCCAGCAACGGTCCCAAAGGCCCAGCACCCACTATCCTCCCTTGAATGCTGGCGCCAAAAGGGGAACATTTTTCGTATAACACAAAACACTTACAGGGGAAAACACCAACCATCCAATGCCCCTCGTCCACCATGATGACACCACAGAAAACACAGGCTTTTTGTTAGGGGCGTGGTCAGTGTGGTCACGTGGTCAGTAAAACAAAACAGAGGGGGAAAATGGTAAAATAGAATTTTATTATATATATATAATATTAATATTATATATATATAATAACTTTTTCTTTCTATCATTTCGGCGAGTGACAATCAATTTAAATTAATTGACCACATGACCACACCGACCACACCATGAAGAATCTGCCATACCCCATACTGTTGTAAAAATCCTTACACCCATAATCGGACTGATCCCCTCCCTCGCCACATAAAACAAACGGCATGGCGTGGCCGTAAAATTTTCCTCGCCATGAAAAAATCACAGCCTCCGGTCATCAAAATCCATGATTCCAATAAATTTTTACAGAAACACAAAAAATAATTCATTTTTATTTTGTTAATACAAAATAAAGCTGTATCTTTGCAGCGGAATTGAAAGACC
>JAFOXE010000194.1 GCA_017425765.1 Paraprevotella sp.
ATAGCACAATGCCTTCTCTGTTCGACACATCCAACTTATCAGAAGTTGTGAAACGGATGCTCCATTCCAATCCAATGTTCCATCGCTCTCTAACTTTATACTTTACACCTACACCCACCGGAATATTGACGGCAAACACTGCATCCACAGGTTTTGGGGCAAAAGTAAATCCTATACCCATCAACATATAGGGAGTAAATCGTTTCCATCCCTTGTAACCTCCATCGGGGCCGTAGCCCCAGAAGTTAAATTCAAATTGCGCCCCAAGATCGAACACATTGCGCTTAAATGTTGCCATACCAAGCTGACCGCCTTCGGGCGTTTCGCTCCAAGGATCTATTGGAAAAAACGTACTTCCTGTATCACCACTGATGCACCCCATTGACAAATTGGTTTTAATAGCCATTCGGGGATTCAGCAGGAATCGCGCCATTGCCGTGAACATAGGACCCATATTGGCATAGGCCGTACTATTGGCATCACCCAAATAGAAGGATGCTCCTAGACCGCCACCCATCTCCATCTTATACTCAAGATCTTGTGCACCACCTTTCCAAGGCAGACACAACAGCATGAGGAATATAAGTATAGACTTCGTACGCATCGTCCGGTTTAATTTCTCGGTATCTTAACTAGTTCTTATTCTCGAATCCCAATTCATTCAAGCGTCCTCGCCATACTTGCTGCCCACAAACTATCCACATAAAGTGTTCGTCGTCTACGGCTACCGCAAATGGTTCTTCCATTCCTTGTAATTCTTTAGGTATCGACATTCCATAGTCGGCACGCCAGGTAATACCATTATCAGCACTCACGTAGCAAGTACCAAGGGACGACAGTTTACCATTTAACGAAGGTCCTCCTAAGGCCACCAACCATTGATGATAACGTACCACGGTCAAACGTTCCAATTGCGGACACAAAAACTTATTGTCGGGTGACACGTTATAATACATCCAATCGGAATTTTCATTTTGATATCCAATCCATGATTTACTCCAAACTACACAAGCGGTATCTTGAGCATATTCTAGCGAATTACGACTTCCCACCAACATGATACGTTCATTCCCGTTATCTTGGATGTAGTATGCCGAAGAAATATGCTGAGAGGGCAGATAAGCGGCCTGATCATCCAAAAGTTCTTCTATCCACACCACTCCATCCTCTGAACGACATATTTTTCCTTCCGAGTTCAATGCATATAGAAATCTCCCACCGGCAGCTACCAATTGAGATACGGGGTCTCCATCCAAAACAGTCCATGTTTGGCCGTCGTTGGATGTTAGCAATGTTCCTTGTAAAGTACTCATGTAAAATACACCACCCATGATTTGCACTGTGATTGGAACAGCATCCTCACTTCCGGTTGTTTCAGTCAAAATCCAGTTCTTACCGTCGCCACTACTTTTTTTGGCAACCTTCATCATTCCGTTTACAAGACCAAACACATATAAATCCCCTTGATTAACCACAGCTTTCATTTGCTCCATCCCTTGGAACACATCGGTCGTAGTCATCTTTTTCCATTCAAAATCGGTTGGCTCTTGTTGGTGCACATTCACTTTCATGGTGTAAGTACGAATGGCACTCCTATCGGTTGAATACACAGCCAACTCAAGAGGTTGACTAAAATCAATTGAGTCACTTGAAGAATAAGCCCACCAATCTTCGTCTGTACGACCGGCGGTACGATACAACACATATCCTTGCGAAGTGATAGTGGCTAGTACGGCACTCACTCGTGTCCCCTTTGGCAAAGAATCCTCGTTATAAATAAGATTTTCTCGCTGATCGATAGTAAAAGGATAATACATTCCATTAAAGGTAATGTAGTACGTACTGTCTTTCCCTTCTTTGGTGGTCGTGTGTATGGCACGTTTCATATATCCCAATTGAACAGCACTAATGTAACAATCGTTTGTTTCGCCAGTGTATACTTCGTCTTTTGAACAAGCTGTACACAAAGCCAACATCATGCCCACCAAGCACAACGAATATATAAGTTTTTTCATACGAACGTCTTACTACTATTATTACAACCTACAAAAATACGTACAATTTTCACTTTAACGAAACTTCGTGCTCTGAATTATGAAAAATTATGGTTAAAAGAACACTTTTTCATTAAAATTTGTACGCACATACTAGCCCCTCATCTTATTTTAGGGCCCTCATCCTAAGGATTTTTCGCCCCAAAACCTTGATGGTGTCTATACAAAAGCCCTCCTTGGGGCACACGGGTGCCTTAACTCCGCCGCCCAACTCAATAGGACTTTGTTCAATAAAGGCCTCATCCCAAAGACCTTTTGCAAAAAAACTTTCGAGCAATCGACTTCCACCCTCCACTAGTAAAGATTGAACACCCTCTTGGTACAAATCGGCCATAATCTGCATCAACACATCTTCATCCGGTCGCAACGCCACACAAGTTACATTGGGGTTACATGCATAAGATGTTTTCTGGAGAGTTTCTGTATATACTCGAGTAGGCTGTGATCCGTCGAACAAGTTCAAACCGGGAGGTAAAATCCCCTTACGGTCCACCGTAATACGTAAGGGAGAAGAACCACTCCAATGACGAACCGTAAGTGTGGGATTATCCAATAAGGCGGTGCGCGTTCCTACCATAATCGCCTGATGTTCTGAACGCAAACGATGTACCCTCATCCGTGTTTCAGGGGTAGAAAATGTAACCGGCGCACCTTCCTCTGCAGAATTACGTAAAGCATCAATATATCCATCGAACGATTGTGCCCATTTCAACGTAATGTAAGGACGTTTCTTTCTATGAAACGTAATAAAATGCTTATTCAACTCCAAACACTCTGCCTCACATACACCCACCTTAACATCCACTCCAGCCTCTTGCAATTTGCGTACACCTCGACCCGAAACATGCACAAAAGGATCTAAGCAGCCTACTACCACACGGGGGATTCCTTTTTCAATAATCAGGTCGGCACACGGAGGTGTTTTACCATAATGCGAGCAAGGCTCCAGACTAACATACAACGTACTCTTTTTCAACACTTCAGGATCACGAACCGAGGCTATGGCATTCACCTCTGCATGAGCAGTTCCGCATTTTACATGATATCCCTCGCCCACAATCTCGCCATCCGCCACCAACACAGCTCCAACCATAGGATTGGGAGCCACATTCCTCATCCCATTACGAGCCAGTTGCAAGCATCTGCGCATATATTTTTCTTCAGTATTCATCACTCTCAATCTAAAAAAAAAATTCTACATTTGTTGCATTAAACAACATACACATGAACGTCGATTGGCACCAACTTACACGCGAACTTTCCGAACACTACCCTATTGGCGAAGCTAAAGCCTTGATTCGCACCATTCAAGAGGTGCGATTTGACCTCACGCCCGTCGACATCTATTTAGGCAAAGATAAGCATTTCTCTACATTAGAACGCGAGGAGTTAGAAAATATTCTTGAGCGTCTTAAAAAAAGAGAGCCCATACAATATATTCTTGGTACGGCCAACTTTTGCGAATACACATTCAAGGTAAATCCATCGGTGCTCATTCCGCGCCCGGAAACAGAGGAACTCGTAAATTGGATTTGTACTGACGCCCTATTACAAAACCCTCGTATTCTGGACATTGGAACC
>JAFOXE010000195.1 GCA_017425765.1 Paraprevotella sp.
AGTGCGAAGGATTAGAGAAAGTTGCACGCAACAGTACAGAACCTGTGGCACGATCCACCACACCACTTATACTTTCTACACGACCTGATAGTTCATATGTACTTCCATCGCTTAAAATCAACTGTGCATCGGGCATTTCTTGAATAGCCTTCTCGGGCGAACCATACTGACGTGTCAAGGCAAGAAGTTTATTCTCCGGCATTGAAAAATATACAAACATGGTTGAGTTATCCGACACCACTGTCAAAGGTTGTGGCAAATTACTCCCTACAAGAGCACCTTGACGATAGGGTAGTGTACCCACCACACCATCGGTCGGGGCTTTCACTTCCGTATACGACAAGTTGTTTGCTGCATTAGTAACTTGAGCCTGAGCCTGTAACACTACTGCGTGTGCAGATTGAACTACATTCCTGGCCTGTTGCAAATCAAATGAAGAAATTATTTTTTGTTCAAATAGATTTTGCTTACTTGACAAGGTTAGTTGTGCGGTAGCAAGAGCTGCTTCTGCAGCCTTCAAATTAGCCTGTGCAGTAGCTAACGCTGCTTGATAAGGAACTTGATCAATTACAAACATAGTTTGTCCCTTGCGCACACGTTGTCCTTCACTCACACATAGTTTTTGTAAAGTTCCACCCACTTGAGGATAAATGTCTATGTCCTGACATCCACGAATTGATGCCGAATAAGTAGTTGGAAGTACACGATGAGCGGTTTCCACTTTCATTGTCTTAAACTCGGCTACTGGAGCCATTGGTTGTGTTTGTTGACACGAGGTCAAACAAAGCAGGCATGAAAGTACAAGCATACCTGCTACATTCAATCTTCTTTTCATATTTAACATATAAGGTTTTATGTGAATACCTACACAAATTCATCAGCAAAAGTATGGCTTAAAAAGATGTTGCGATTAAAATAAACACTTAATAACTGTTCATTTTAATACCTATTATTGGTATTAACCAGTTTTGTTCCTAAATTCGCATAAACAAACACAAAACAACATATTTATGGAAATGTTTTTTAACAATAAGAGTGGACTATTAGGCTTTTTAAGCACAAATCTTAACTATTTTAAGAACAAGCCTATTGTATCTGATCGTTTTATGATAGTATTGGTGGAAAGCGGCTCTGCCACCTTGAAAATTGGAGATAAAACCATTTATATTGACAATCAAATGCTACTCACCTTACCACCTCGTGTAATTATTGAATACATAGCAAATGAGTCTTCTGCAGATTGTGCAATAAAGATAATAGGAGTTGAGCCGGCAATGGGTCCCATTCGTGATACACGAACCGATTTTGATTTTATTCTTACCATCTTCAAACAAATCTCATGGAAATTAGATGAGAAAATAAAAAAAATAGCAATTGATTTCTTCAACATTGTAGAATATGTTACCAACGACGAGAACAATTCCATGCGTCATGATGTTCTTGATTATTTGCTAATTGCTTTTTTACGTTTTTTTCAATCAAGGATAAAGCACATGTATAGCAATGCAAAAGAGCAAAGCAACATGAACAGCCAAAACATCCTGATGAAATTCTTAAACCTAGTTCGTGAACATCACACTAAAGATCATCGTGTGGCCTTCTATGCCGACCAACTTTGTATCTCGGCTAAGTATCTAACACAAATAACCAAGCAAACCACAAGGAAAACTCCAAAAGAACTTATCGATCGTTATTTGGCTAACGAATCGCTAACACTATTATACCAACATCATTATACTATTCAAGAGATTAGTAATAAATTGGGATTTCCCGACCAGTCTTACTTTGGACGTTTTTTTAAGAGAATGTTCGGCATATCACCCTTACACTATCGTCAGAATCCCGAAAAATTGTCAAGAGAAATGCTTAAGATGTAACGCCACGATGCAAACACAAGCCTCATCTGCAGAAAGAAAAAAAGAGATGCTCATGTAAGCACAATACACCTGTGCATGTAGTAGGGCACTACACGCACGGGTAACAACAAAAGAGATGCTCGTCATTTTTTATCATGGCGAGCATCTCTTTTTATTGTCATTTTCTTGTTGATTATAAACCACTTACGAATTCATACTCAACAAAAACTCATCATTGTCTTTTGTCTGTTCTAAACGATCTTTTACAAATGTCATTGCCTCCATCGGAGTCATGTCGGCCAAGAACTTGCGCAAAATCCACATACGGTCAAGTGTTTGCTTGTCATGCAACAAATCGTCACGACGTGTACTTGACGCTATAATGTTCACCGCAGGGAATACACGCTTGTTGCTCAATGAGCGGTCGAGTTGTAGTTCCATATTACCGGTTCCCTTGAACTCTTCAAAGATAACTTCATCCATCTTACTTCCGGTGTCAATCAAAG
The DNA here is from genome assembly GCA_017425765.1 of Paraprevotella sp. Taxonomy (GTDB): domain Bacteria; phylum Bacteroidota; class Bacteroidia; order Bacteroidales; family Bacteroidaceae; genus Paraprevotella. The sequence continues at coordinate 2,363 of JAFOXE010000195.1, forward strand.
CTGTGGCAATAATGGTTAGCGAACCACCTCCCTCGATGTTACGGGCTGCACCAAAAAAACGTTTAGGCTTGTGCAAAGCGTTGGCATCTACACCACCCGAAAGCACCTTACCACTAGCTGGCGACACGGTGTTATAGGCACGAGCCAAACGTGTAATAGAATCTAAGAAGATAACCACATCATGACCACACTCAACCATTCGTTTTGCTTTCTCCAACACAATGCCGGCAATCTTCACATGACGTTCTGCAGGCTCATCGAAGGTTGAAGCAATGACCTCTGCATTTACGGTGCGAGCCATGTCAGTAACTTCTTCCGGACGTTCGTCGATAAGAAGCATTATCAAGTAGGCCTCCGGATGATTAGCAGCAATAGCATTGGCAATATCCTTCATTAAAAGGGTTTTACCGGTTTTGGGTTGTGCCACCAAAAGTGCACGTTGACCTTTTCCGATGGGGGCGAACAAATCTACCACACGCGCCGACAAACTATCGTTATAGCCTTTGCACAATTTGAATTTCTCGTCGGGGAATAGGGGAGTAAGATGTTCAAAAGGAACTCTATCGCGCACCTCCTTAGGGTCACGACCATTTATTTTGGTTACACGAATCAAAGGGAAATATTTTTCACCTTCTTTCGGTGGACGTACAGGCCCCTCCACCACATCGCCTGTCTTCAAACCAAAAAGCTTTATTTGTGCTGCACTCACATAAACATCATCGGGTGATGACAAATAGTTGTAATCACTAGAACGAAGAAAACCATAGCCGTCGGACATAATTTCCATTACTCCTTGTCCTAGCAAGATGTCGTCGAAATCGTAACGAGGTTCCAGACGTTCTTTTTTGTTTTGTTCTTCCTTATTCGCAGCACTGTTTCCCAGACTACCGGTTGTTGTATCTAGATTACTGTTCTCATTGGCTGTTTGCATTCCATCAGCCTCAACCGTACAAGCATTGGCATTGCTCACTGCACCTTGCAACACCATATCGCCCACAACACTTTCAACAGATGGTATGTCAATTACCGGAATAAAATCAGGCTCATCAGCTTTGAAGAAGGCTTCAATATCTTCTTGTGGTTCTTCCAACTGAGGTTGAGCAGTAGTTTCTTCACTTTTAGACTCAATAATTTCGTCAGACTCATTAGACATTACTTCCACCACTTCTTGAATTGGTTGTTCTTCTGCAGAAGTGGATTGTTCTAGCAAAGCAACATCATGCACGGTTTGTTTGGCCTCGGATGCAGCTTTTTCTGCTTCTTCCTCTGCCAAACGTTTCGCCTCAAGCGCTTCTTTCTCAGCCTTTGATTTGCGGCCACGTTTTTTGGGCGCTGGAGTTTCTGTTGGTTGTTCTATTTTTTGCGCCGGAGCAACATTCTCTATAATGCTATCATCCGTATCTTGTGATTTTTCGGATGCGAGAACATCGGTTGAAACATTACCTTTCTTCTTTATATCAAAGTTCTCACCCGAACCTTGACTTGCACTATATACTCGGTCTGTTTCCTTTTTGCTAATGCGTACACGCTTACGAGGAGCAGCCTTTGTTTCGCCTGCTGCACCCGATGCAATCTGTACCGATTCTTCGTCAATTATACGATATATAATATCTATCTGAGTATCTGAAGATGCCACCTTCAAGCCCAGACCTTTTGCTATATTGCGAACTTCGTCCAACGACATAACTTCTAAATCACTTTTCTTGTGCATATATTTTTTATGGTTTGTGTATTTCATCTGCACTTAAATGAGGTTTACGAAGAAAACCGCAGATGAACTTCTTGAAAATTTCTTATGATTGTAATATAGAAAAGAGTCAAGATAAGAGGACTCTCTTAGACAATGCAAATGTACAACTTTATTTTTTACATACGATAAATATGGTGCATTTTTTTGCCTTTAATAAACATATTTTTGGGGGATAATGAAAGCCTTATTGTCGGATGACGAAAAAAAGCGTACCTTCGCACGAAGAAGACACATTATAATGGCAGCAGTAAATCCATATTTACAAGTAGAATCGCTTACCAAACTGATAGGAGAACGTGTTTTGTTTGACAACTTATCGTTTGGCATAGCCGAAGGACAACGTGTGGGATTGATAGCCAAAAACGGCACAGGAAAGTCCACCTTATTAAATATATTGGTAGGTAAAGAGCCTTACGACGGCGGAAGTATTATCTACCGAAACGGAATTCAAGTTGGGTATTTGGAGCAAACACCCAACTATCCCGATGAACTGACGGTTATCGAGGCATGCTTTTGGCATGGTAACGACACCACAAACCTGATTCGTGAGTATGAACGATGCATGAATACACCGGGTAATCCGGGATTACAAGAGTTGCTCGACCGCATGGAACAGGATAAAGCATGGGATTACGAAGGCCGCGCCAAGCAAATTCTTTCACAACTAAAGATAAACGACTTTAACCAGCCCATCAAGGAATTATCCGGCGGACAACTGAAACGCGTGGCCTTGGCTAATGTGCTTATCACAGAGCCGGACTTACTTATTTTTGACGAGCCCACCAACCACTTAGACTTGGAGATGATTGAATGGTTAGAAGGTTATCTATCGCGTGGCAATCTAAGCCTTTTGATGGTGACACACGACCGCTATTTCCTTGACCGAGTGTGCTCTGTAATTCTAGAACTTGACGACGAAACCATATACTCCTACAAGGGCAATTACGAATATTATCTTGAGAAACGACAAGAGAGAATACAAATTGCCAATGCAGAAATTGCACGTGCCAATAATCTCTATCGTACAGAATTGGATTGGATGCGACGCATGCCATGTGCACGCGGAACGAAGGCACGTTACAGAGAGGAGTCGTTCTATGAATTGGAGAAAATAGCAAAACGACGTATCCACGAAGATAATGTTCGTCTTGAGGTTAAGTCGACATACATCGGTAGCAAGATCTTCGAGGCAGAGTATATATGTAAGTCATTCGGCAACGAAAAGGTCATTCTAAAGGACTTCTACTATAACTTCTCTCGCTATGAGAAGATGGGTATTGTGGGTAACAACGGTACAGGTAAATCAACTTTCATCAAATTGTTATTGGGCGAGATACGTCCGGATAGTGGGCGTTTTGTGGTAGGCGAAACTGTAAAGTTTGGCTATTATTCGCAAGACGGTATGCAGTTTGACGAGCAAATGAAAGTAATTGACGTGGTACGTAATATTGCCGAGTATGTGGACCTGGGTGGAGGAAAACATTTATCAGCTATGCAATTCTTACAACATTTTATGTTCTCGCCCCAAACACAACAAAATTACGTGTACAAACTAAGTGGAGGTGAACGTAGACGACTATACTTGTGTACTGTGTTGATGCAAAATCCTAATTTCCTTATCCTTGACGAGCCCACTAACGACCTAGACATCGTTACGCTTCAGATTCTTGAGGAGTACTTAAAGAACTTCAAAGGTTGCGTAATTGTAGTAAGTCACGACCGTTACTTTAT
>JAFOXE010000196.1 GCA_017425765.1 Paraprevotella sp.
AGGTATAAAAAAATGTAAAAGGTTTATAATAATACGACTATTTTCGTAATAATCCAATCTCCTGTGTTTTTGTTAAGTTGTTGATATACAAATAAAAGTGTGTATAAGAGAGTTTGATTAAAAATAGTTGTGCGTGTAACCATATACTACACCATGGTGTACATGCAGGTTATATGTGCGTGTGGAGGCCCTTTACACGCACGTGTGTTTTTGGCTACATGAGCATCTTAAAATGAGATAGTTTCTTGTGCATGTTGTGATTGATACAAGTTCGGGCTGACTCCTCCTTAAGGAATCAGCCCGAACAAAATGTGATATTAATGCGTAGCGATTATCGTGTTCAGCTAACAAACTTCCATATCACTAGTAAATGAATGGTTAGCAATAGGGTTTCGATAACTACGTATGCAGACAGGTTTACGCCCAACCCGGCAAAACACAGTGCAGCAATGCCCGCTAATAAGAACATGGTTCCGCTCCATACTTTTAGGTTAATGGTGTCGCGTGAGTCGGGCAGACTGACGGACAAACATCCTCCTAAGGTGAGTAGGAAGGTGAGTGCTGTGCCGACGGTAAGCAGAACAACGTATTCGTCGGAGCTACTCATGTTGTAGATCCAAAACGTGAGTGCTGCGGTTAGCAGGGTCGACAATATAGCGGGAATTAGTGAAATTTTCATTTGTGTCTGGATTATGGATTCAAGGGTGGGGGTGTAAGTGCAATCAGTTTGAGCACGGCAGGAACTTCTTCTATGGCCTTCCATGCGGGCATACCCGGCATCCAACAAAGAGTGTCTTTGTTTACTTTGCGTTGAGACACTAATTGCATCATTTCGCTATCGTTTAATGGGCCTATGGCTTTGCCGTCTAGTGCCACATAATAAATAGGCGATGCGGTTTGTGGCATACTCTGAACGGAACCGGGTACATACATGTTCTGCATGCTTTGGTTCATTGTTCGAATCATTTGTTGAGCCACACCGACTCCGAGGCCAAACTCGACCAGTCTGTCCATTGAGAAGAAATTGTCGTTGCTCATAATTGTAGATGTTTATATTATTCTTAGATGTTTATTCCAAAAGCCATACCGGCAAGGGAAATGGCAGACAACAAAGCCAACCAACCCCACCAGCGAGTATAGGAGTCTTTCTTGCGAAGATAAGGAACTAGGAATGTAATTAAGAACAATGCAAATTCAATACCGGCACCCACTAGTGGGTTTGAGATAACGAAAGCAACTACGTCTACGGCTAGTACTACTACAAGCCAAATCAATGTAACAAAAAATCTAATCATCTTTTTTTTGATTTAAAGGTTAAACAATATATTTTTTTATGAACAGGTTTTTAATTTCAATATAGTTCTTTTCTTTGCGAATGAAGGAGGCCTCGTGTGCATTTCCTTTCAGCAAATAGGTTCCCTCGTTAAGGCATTGGTGGAGGCGGTGGTGTGGAAGGTGTCGGAGGAGCAAAGATTCCTTGCAATTCCATCATATTACCGGCTAGTTCCCAACCTGCCATTCCTTGTCGCCATACGTAGGTTTGCATGGTGAGTTGGCCGTTTTGTGCCATTTGTGCCAACTGCTGAATGTCGAAAGGTCCGCTTTGGGTTCCATTTACAGATAGGTGATATTGCACGTTGGGCACCGGTGGAGGTGTGTTCATGGTTTGTTGCATTTGCTGTCCCATGTTGTTCATCATTCCGGCCATTTGCTGTCCCATGGCTCCACCCATCATCATTCCGGTCATCATTCCGGCAGGATTCATTGCATTTCCGCCACCGCCATCCATAGAGCCCATGGCGCCCAAGTTTTGTGCACCCGTCTTCAAAACGTCGGCTTGAAGATTGGCCATGTGCGCCCCCATGAAGTTGCTTTGAGTTTGTAGTTGCTGTGCTCTTTGTGCTTCTTCACGTTGAATACGCATGGTTTCTGCCATGTTTTGCGCATTGATTTCTTGCATGTCTTGCAAGTTCTTGATGTTTACATCCGTTTGGGTGTTGAGGGTGCGTGCGGTGTTTCCTGCGGTTAGTTGCCGAAGTTCCATATAGTAGGGACTTTCTTTGTCGATTTCAAGCGCAGCAATATCAAATCCTTTAAGGTTTATACCAAAGTCGTTTTCCATTCGGGGCTTCAGGTAGTTGGTAACGCTATCGTTTATTTCCAATATTTTGCGTTCCATCTGAATCACCGGAATGTTCATACTATCGGGGATGTTCATTACTACCGATTTCACATACTTGCTTATAGCATCTTTGATTTGTGCCTTGAACGTGTTTAAATCGAAGTTAACCAAGCGGTTTAATTTGATGAACTCTTTGTAGTTTGTAATATTAAAAGTCATGGTACCTCGTACGGCCATAGGTATGCCATGATCTGGCAATCTTGGGTCGAATACATCAAAGTAGGGTACACCAAAGCGTATTTGTATATTGCCGGCAAGATTGATAAAATAAACTTCGGCCTGAAAAGGAGATTCCCCGCCAAAGGCAAGTCCTACGATGCTGGAGAGCACGGGGAAGTTGGCTGTTTTAATGGTTTCGTCGTAGGGGCCTACTATGTAATCCTGACAAGTGCCGTCTTTTTGTTTGTATACAAATACGGCTACTTCACCGTCTTTAACGCGCAGACTGCTTCCGTAGCGTATGGAGTTTTCGCGAGTGGTGCTGTTAGCCTCTTGTCCTTCCGGACGCCATTTCCACACTAAATATTCTTCTTGATCGCAGCGGATAACATTCATTAATCCGCCACTATTTCCTCTGCCAAATAGTCCCATGTTAGAATATGATTATTTTAGTTGCTTGCCAATACACCAATAAGTCCAAAAAAGATTATATAGAAAGCGGCAATTACGACAAGAATTTTTATTTGCTTTGTTAAGCCTCGCCACCATAGTAGGAAAGAATCAAAAGCGGAAACTTCAAACTTTTTTCGGTAATATGCAATTAAAGTCTCCAAATCTTTGTTTTGGCCTGCTCCGAATTCAAGCTTGTCAAGAATGGCAATGTAATATTTCCTCCACTCTTTGGTCGCATAGGTTGCTCCGCTTACTTTGATTTTAGGAAGGAGAAAGTTCAGCATCTCGATACAATCTTCTTTTGCGCGTGGTAGTACAGCTGTTTTTACATATTCAGCTTCAATCTTAGGTAATCTCTCGTCCTTTATCATCCCAAATTGTTCCATAGATTGTTGCTGCATATCTATTAATGCTTGCATAGTGCCCACTAACCCGCCTGATGTGTTAGTCATTCTTCGGGAACTGAGGGTGTCTGCCTTGGCAATAGACGCTTTTAGTCCTTCCGCAAATTCCTTTACAAAGTTGTTAGCTCCCACACCGATAAACTCGTGACCACATTCCGGACAAGACATCATGAATGTGCCAATCATGGCACCGCATGCTGGACATTTACGCACATCACCACATTTTTCCGATTTAGGTGCAGAATTTATAGGGGGCATCTTGGCCTTTTGGCCCTCAACACTCTTGCGCTTTTCGTAAAGTCTGAATGAAGCGGCAGTCAACCGCTGGTTTGCAGAAAATGTACCGGAACTGGAAACAGAAAATACCGATCTCCTGAAAGTGTACTATTACCGCTGGAATGTCGTAAGACGC
>JAFOXE010000021.1 GCA_017425765.1 Paraprevotella sp.
GTATCGGCATCCAACGCTGCGGCGATGATGGATGCGGTGTAGTCCGAACCTCCGCGCCCCAAGTTCGTTATCTCACCCGACTCTGCATCTGTGGCAATAAATCCGGGCACCAACGAAACCTTAGGGATGCGCTTAAATGTTTTTTGCACCAAATCACGAGAAAGATCTGAAGCCAAAAGGCGGCGTCCGGATTTCATCTCGGTCTTGATAAACTCACGAGCATCAAACCATTCTGCTCCTTCCACCAAAGCAGCCACGATGCGCGACGAAATACGCTCGCCATAGCTCACGATGGTGTCGGATGTCTTTGGCGACAAATCGCGAATCAAAAACACGCCATGGTAAATACTTCTGAGTTCTTCCAACAAAGCATTTACTAATGTGAGTAGTGATTTACGTGCTTGCCCTTCCGGAATAACAGCCTCAATCATCTGCTGATGACGCTCTGCTATTTCCCAAAAGGATTTTTGATAAAGCGAATCACCCGCCAAAGCCAATTTTGATGTTTGAATCAACTTGTCAGTGATGCCGCCCAATGCCGACACTACCACTATTACGGATTCTTGCTCGGACTCTACAATCTTTTTTACATTTAGTATACTTTCTACGGAACCTACGGATGTTCCGCCAAACTTCATTACCTTCATTGATGTATTATCTAAATTAGGACAGTTTCTGCGCTGCATCTCGTTTTCCTGCTATGCGCCCTGCAAACTGTCACATACCTCATCTACATAAAAACTTAATAACTGCAAAAATAATGATAATTTGATGAAAACAGCCATGAAATGAAAAGATATTTGTAATTTTGTCAAAATATAATTTCTAAACAATTATGAATATATTCAAATCCATGCACAAAATAGCAAGAAAGTTAAGTGTTCTGTTAATGTTCGCCATTGCCATTCCGGCTTCTGCCCAATTCACTGCCGATGCACATCCGGCTAGCATTGAAGGTGAAAGTGTATCCAATCAATGGTTTCGCACCGATCGCAACTCATACGTTGGTATTCGATTAGGTCTTAATGTTTCCAGTTTAGTATACATGGGGATGCACGGAGTACCAACAGATCCCATGTGTGGCATGAACATAGGTATGGTTTATGGTGTAGAAATTACCAACAGCATGCCATTGTTTTTCGAAACTGGATTGTTCTACTCAGAAAAGGGAGCCAAGATAAACTCCACTTGGGACGAGCAGGAGATTTCGCACAGAATGAAATATTTGCAAATTCCTTTCGTCATTAAATATCGTACTGATTTAGGTCTTGATGATGTGGCCATTACTCCTTTTGCCGGTGGCTACTTCGCTTTTGGTATTGCCGGCCGCACGAAATATTATCAAGAGAAGCGTTCAGAAAGTACTTTCCGCCACAATTTGTTTACAAATCCTGACCTCGGCTTCCGTTTGGGCTGCGGAGCATCATATCGCAACTTATACTTGGAATTAAGCTATGACATTGGTATGGTTAACGTAGCTCGCTCCGACTATGGATATTATGGTTACGACGATTTTGACGACCAAATACGAACCGGTAATTTCTCTGCCACCATTGGATTGGACTTTTAAGTTCACCCTCTATAATCCTACAAAAAGAATTCCTTTAATATACCCCCTCCAATTAAATAGTAATGGTGCGTAAAGAGAGTTGTGCACTCTCTTTACGCACCACTTTTTATACAACAAATCCCAAATAAAAAACTTTAGATTACAAACTGCTCATTAAACATCCTTTATCAGTTCACTTCACAGCTTCGCCCTTTCCATCTGCTGTTAAATAAAACAATGGAGATGGGTTGGTTTGCTCCGAATCGTAGTAGTGCAGGCCACTATCGTTGGTACGTGGATACCAATTATTTAACAAAGCAATCATCTCGGCTCCCGCCCAAATTACCGGCCCATAGCCATGTGCCGCTTGTGCATTGACCGGACGATAATAATAAAACGCCGGGTCGAAAGCCATGCCTGTGCCCACGCACGTACCTTCCACTTTACCTTCCGGAGTGATTTTGGTGCGCACGGCCTGCCAACCTAGCTGCGCCACAGGACCATAGGTAATGCCTTCCACCCAACCTTTGTTTACAGCATGAGCAATTGCATATACGTAAATAGCCGTAGCCGAAGTTTCAAGATATGAGTCGTTACGGTCAAGCAATTGATGCCAAAAACCTTCTGAACTCTGCAAAGTTGCCAAGCCTGCAATGTGACGCTGCAACTGCTCCAACACAAAAGGACGTTCGGGATGCTTGTCCGGCAACACATCAAGTAACTCGCAGTTGGTAAGCAAAGCCCACCCGTTAGCCCGCGCCCAATGGTAAGTGGGTTGCTGAGCCAAACCCTCTACGTACCCATGACGATAGATTCCTTTCTCGGGCACAAACATACGTTGCACAAATTGTCGGAAGATTTTGGTGGCCTCATCAAAATACCTTGTCCCCGTCGTTGAGTCGTACACTCCACGAAAAGCCACCGACGGAATACCCATAAACATATCGTCCAACCACAGAGTATTGTACTGCGGACGATGGCGAGCAAAAGTGCCATCGGGAAGCCTATATTGCTCGTGCTCGATGAAGTGGAAATAATTATCTATCAACGACTGCAACTGCAAATCGCCACACTGTTTCTCTGCCTTCATCATGGCTGTACACATAGCCCCTGCATCATCTAAAGCGCGGGGATGGAGCATTTGTTCCATCTGTGCATCTTTGATTTCATCGCCATCACGGGCTATAAACAAAGGGGCCGCATCACGCAAGAATATCATTCGCTCCACCACATAATCACGATACGCACTATCTTGTGTAATTTGTGCCGCAGCCAACAAAGCTTGATAGGTTACACCCCACTCATAACTACCGATTCGGAATGCTCCACGATCTACTTTTGCCTCCTGTGGCAACGTGGTGAAATCACCTTTCATTCCATCGCACACAATACGGGCAGGCGTTTCCTGCTCAATATAGTAAAATACACGGTCGATATCAGCCTTCACCTCCTCAGCTTTCAAATCGCCATAGGGTACTTGGTATTGAGGCGTAAGTAAATGCAAAGGCGTATTGCTATCGTTTATCTCCATCTTGGAATGTGCACCCGTGCAAGCCGTAAGGGTAACCAAGAACATACCACACAATGCTGAAAATATTTTCTTCATATTCTTGAGTTCATGACATTTTTTGCCACGCCGACATCGGCAAGTGGTTCGTATGGGCAAATATAGAACATTTTATTTCAACATAAACCTTTTGTCCTTTCTTTTTTAAGGCAACGACTACTCTTGTTCATCTTCATAAAATACAATTCCAATGTAAAACAAAACACACTCAAACTACTGTATTTCAGAATATTAGAAAACACAAAAACACACCATGGTGTAGATGCATTCTACACGTACGTCTGGATGCATCAAGATGTAGGCCTCGATGCAACGACATGAGCATCTTTTTTGAGGCACATCTAAAGCGCTCCAAAAGCACCGTTACACAAAAAAGCAACAAGAGCATGTTTGGTTTTGTTTTTTTAGTTTACCTTTGTAACATAGCATTAAACATTTCACACACGCACCATGATAAACATATCGCAAAAAGCCGATTGCTGCGGTTGCACCGCCTGCAAGGAGTATTGTCCCAAACAATGCATTAGTCTTCAGCCCGACAACGAAGGATATCTCTACCCCATCGTAGACACTACCACATGCATTGACTGCGGATTATGCGAAAAAGTGTGTCCGGTGCTAAATAAGAACAGTGCCACCGAAGCGATTGCCGTGTATGCCGCCAAGAATAATAACGAAGAGGTGCGAGAGCAAAGTTCATCGGGTGGTATATTCAGTTTGTTGGCACTCCAAACATTGGCCGAAGGAGGCGTAGTGTTTGGAGTGCGCTTTGACGAAGAATGGAAGGTGGTGACACATTATTGTGAAACACCCGAGGAACTGAAAGTCTTTCGAGGTAGCAAATATGTGCAGAGCAACACAAACGGAATGTTTACCCAAGCCCAAACTTTTTTGAAAGCAGGACGCAAAGTTCTTTTTTCGGGCACACCATGCCAGATAAAAGGTTTGAAACTATTTTTACGTAAAGAATATGAAAATCTGCTGACCGTTGAGGTTATTTGCCACGGTGCGCCCAGTCCAAAGGTTTGGGAAAAACATTTGCAAGCTATTGCCGAAAAATCGGGAATAGGTGGTGAACCCATGAGCAAAACTTTCTCGGACATTCGTTTCCGAGATAAACGTAAAGGATGGAAAGCATTTAGTTGTGTGTACACTCCCTGTCAAGAAGGTAAAAAAACACAAGCCTCAACTTTTTTGGAGGACCCTTTCATGCGCATTTTCTTGGCCGACATCAATCTTCGTCCTAGTTGCTATTCGTGTGCAGCCAAAAGCGGACGTTCCGGCTGCGACATTGCATTAGCCGATTTTTGGGCCATCGGTATGGTAGCACCTGAACTTGACGACGACCGGGGAATGAGCCTGGCTCTTATTTACACCGAAAAAGGCATGAAGGCCTATCCACACACAAAAACCATCACCCAAGAGGTGCCCTACGAAAAGGCTACGCAATGGAATGGCGGTTTCAAAGAGGTTTTGACCGTACCTCAAGAACGTGCAAAATTCTTCGAGGGTATTGATTCTTGTACAGACATACACGAACACATACTAAATTCACTACCCCGACCCAAAGTGCAGAAAAAAGAAAGCAAATGGAAACAATGGCTACGTAAATGGCACCTAAAGAAATAGGATAAATACTTAAACAACTGTCCACATAAAACACCTTGCCCCGATAGCATCTATATGCATACCGAGGCAAGGTGTTTTATGTCTAGACATGTTAAGCATTCAGATAGACAGCCACTGCCTCGGCACATCGCTCACCATCAACTCCGGCCGATACGATGCCACCGGCATAACCGGCACCTTCACCACAAGGAAACAAACCCCGCACTTCTACGTGCTGCAATGTTCCGGCCTCACGAACAATACGTATCGGTGATGAAGTACGGGTTTCCACACCGATTACGGTTGCTTCGTTGGTCAAGAATCCATTGGCTTGGCGACCAAACAAGCGGAAGCCTTCGGCCAAACGCGAAGACACAAAACGTGGCATCCAAAAGTGAAGTGGAGAGGATATCAGTCCGGGTGCATACGAACTTTTGGGCAAATCATAACTAAGACGGCCGTTCACGAAATCAAGCATTCGCTGCGATGGTGCTGTCTGCATACGATTGGCTTGCACCCATGCCTGCTTTTCCATCGCCTCCTGAAAATAGAGTAATGATAGAGGCGACTTGAAACCAGCTTCCACATCACGCAGCACCTCAACATTAGGGCTACCCTCGTCTTCGGCCATTGTAAGATACTCCTTCATAAACGTGTACAAACTAGCCTCGTTCAAATCCTCGGGATGTAGTTCTACCACCATTCCGGAGTTGCTCCACTTAGAGCCTCGATTACTAGGCGACATACCGTTCACGACAAGTTGTTGCGGACCGCTGGCGGCCGGAACCACGAAACCTCCCGGACACATACAGAAACTATATACGCCACGACCTTGAACCTGCTGCACAAAGCTATATTCAGCAGCCGGAAGATATTTTCCACGACCGTTACGATTATGATATTGAATCTGGTCAATCAACAGCGAAGGATGCTCAAGTCGAACACCTACTGCCAATCCTTTAGCCTCCAAAAGAACACCATCTTGATGCAAACGTCTGTAGACGTCGCGTGCAGAATGTCCGGTAGCTAAAATCACAGGGCCGTAGAAAGTTTTTCCGTTGTGTGTACGGATGCCTTCCACCTTGCCCTCGTGCATCAACAATTCATCCATTCGTGTTTCAAAATGCACTTCACCACCACATTGCAAAATAGTGTTGCGCATATTCTCTATGACACGAGGTAGTTTATCGGTGCCGATGTGGGGATGAGCATCGGAAAGTATAGTTGTACTGGCACCGTGCTGACAAAACACATGGAGTATCTTCTCGGCATTGCCGCGTTTCTTACTACGAGTGAATAGTTTTCCATCAGAATACGCTCCGGCACCGCCTTCGCCAAAACTGTAATTACTCTCGGCATTCACTTTATGTTCTCGCGAAATGCGCGCCAAATCGACCTTGCGTTCGCGCACATTCTTGCCACGCTCTACGACAATAGGTCGCAATCCCAATTCGATAAGACGTAGGGCCGCAAACAATCCGGCGGGGCCGGCTCCTACCACAACCACGGGTTTAGCGCCCTCCACTTGTGGATATTCCGTGCGGACAAACTCGTCGTCAGTGGGCAATTCATTTACATATACACGCACTTTTACGTTTACATAAATGGTACGTTGACGAGCATCTACACTACGTTTCAATACTCGCACTGCCTTTATGGTTCGTTCATCCAAACCTTTTTCGCGGGCGATGTGTTGTTTCAAAGCTTGCTCGTTTACAGCGTATTGGGGCAGTACTCTTAACTGATATTCTGTAGTCATCTTTCTTGAGAAATGTAGGTATGTTGGGTACAAGGGGATTATCCGAACAGCACACGCAGTGCTTCTTCTACCTTCCGCACAGGCACAAGTTCCAATTTATAAGCTCGTGGATTGAGTCCTTGCATGTTGTGATGTGGGATAAGCATACGACGGAAACCTAGTTTCTCTGCCTCGGCTATGCGTTGCTCAATTCTGTTTACCGGACGTATCTCACCGCTAAGTCCTACCTCACCGGCCATACACACGTGGGGCTCGATTCCCGTATCCACATTACTACTAAGTACGGCTGCGATAACTGAAAGGTCGATGGCAGGATCGGACACACGGAGTCCTCCGGCTATATTCAAGAACACGTCTTTTTGGGCCAATTTAAATCCCACTCGTTTTTCAAGTACGGCCAACAACATATTCAATCGTCGAGTATCGAAGCCGGTTGCAGAACGTTGAGCGGTTCCGTAGGCGGCCGTACTTACCAAAGCCTGTGTTTCAATAAGGAAAGGACGTACACCTTCAATGGCCGACGAGATGGCCACACCGCTTAAACCTTCGTGATCGGTGGTGAACAACAACTCGGAGGGATTATTCACCGGACGCAAACCATCTTGACGCATTTCGTAGATACCCAATTCGGCAGTACTACCAAACCGATTCTTGATGCCACGAAGTATGCGATACATATAATGTTGGTCGCCTTCAAACTGTAGCACAGCATCCACGATGTGTTCCAACACCTTGGGACCGGCCAATGTTCCTTCTTTGTTGATGTGACCTATAAGCAACACTGGAGTATTGCTAGCCTTGGCAAAACGAAGCAATGAAGCCGCACATTCACGAATTTGGGTAAGGCTTCCGGGGGAGTTCTCCACTGCCTCGGTAGACATAGTTTGTATGGAATCTATAACGAGAAGATCGGGCTGCAAATTGCGTACATGGGTGTATACTTGCTCCAATGAGGTTTCACACACTACATAACAATTCGGAGTTTCGATGTCGTTCTTCCCCATTCCCTTTGTGGATTTCTGCAAGCGATCGGCACGAAGTTTTAACTGTTTCTCGCTCTCCTCGCCACTCACATAAAGTACTTTGTAATGAGGTAAACGCAGCACTGTTTGCAGCACCAATGTAGACTTTCCAATACCTGGCTCACCACCTAAAAGAACCAACGAACCGGGCACCAATCCACCACCTAGCACACGATTTAATTCTGCGTCAGCGGTGTCTATACGTGTTTCTTGAGCGGTTTCTATCTCGTGCACCGCAAGAGGTTTTGAAGCTATTCCGTCGCCACCTCCATTAAAGGCCTTTAAGGTGCTTAAACCGGCCGATGAAGAGGATTCTTTTCGAACTACAAATTCCTTAAAAGTATTCCACTGACCACACGACGGACATTTACCAATCCACTTGGAGGATTCATGTCCGCATTGTTCGCACACATACACGGTTTTCTCTTTTGCCATATTGATGTTGTGGGTTATGCATTCAACAGACAAAGGTACATAATTAGATGTGTTTGCAAAAAGTTTGTCTGCATTTTATTCACCCCTGAAAACGCAAAAAAGGCTCCACCTGCTTATGCGGTGAAGCCCCATGATGTTTATCTTAAAAAGTTATGCCGTTCTATTAGAACAATTTTGCAGGATAAACGCCAGCGTCAACCAACGCTTGAATTCTTGCTACTACATCGTCACGGTCGGCAGCATAAGTCACGCCAAACCATTTACTTGTAGTATCCAACACCTTAACAGTAGCGGTGCCCTCGTTGATAAGTTTATCAACCATCAAAGGAATGAAGAACTCAGCCTTCAAATTTTCCATATTTTTAGGATCGCTCAAGAACTGCTTAAAGAACTCTTGACTATACTCAAAGTAATCGGGTGTAAAGCCCCACATGTTCATAGAAACAGGTACGTTTTCTCCACCGACAGGTTGCCATTCACCGTTCTCATCCTTGTAGCAAATTTCGCCGTCTACGCGCATGATTTCAGTACGTTCAACTACGTCTGTCAAGTTGCCGTTTGCATCCTTACCGCAAACGCCACGAGCTACAGAACCATTTTCAGACAAAGTATTACCAATGCGGAAACCCACCATTGCATAGTCGTTCTTTGCACCTTCCGGAAGCTCAGACAAGAACTTGCCGATAGCCATGAAAGCATCGCGATTGTAGAAGTCGTCGCAGTTGATTACGCAGAATGGTTCTTGGATAGCATCCTTACCCATGAGCACGGCATGGTTAGTTCCCCAAGGCTTAACACGACCTTCTGGGCACTTGAAACCTTCTGGGAGGTCGTCCAATGCTTGGAACACAAGTTCACAAGGGATGTGACCTTCGTACTTACTGATAATCTTATCACGGAAATCTTGTTCGAAATCCTTACGAATTACAAACACCAACTTGCCGAAGCCTGCTTGAATAGCATCGTAAATAGAATAGTCCATAATGGTCTCACCATTAGGGCCAAGACTGTCAAGTTGCTTCAAACCACCATAACGGCTACCCATACCGGCAGCTAGGAGAAATAGAGTAGGTTTCATTACAAAAATTATTTTTAGTTTGGTTAATGTTATTGTTGCAAAACTACAAAATAATCTCAGAACGAAGAAGAAAGCACACGTTTTTTTTCGTCTGTTTATATGTTTATCGTGGGAGTAATGAAAGAACACGCAGAAATGACTCAAAACAGACGAGCATGTAAAACATAACTAGATGCTCATCTCACATATCACGACACCATGGTCTGAATGCATGTGAGATGAGCATCTGTTTTCAGCTTTATGAACTTGTAAAATTAGAAAGGATAGCCTATCGCGAAATGATAGCCTAAACTATCCAAAAACTTGGGCATGTTATAATAACCTTTCTTTCCTGTGTCGTAAGGAGCATGAAGACCGACTCCCACATCGAAGCGTAACACCAAGAAACTTAGATCATAGCGTAATCCGGCTCCTGTGCCGAGAGCCAGATCGCGACCGAAACGACGCAAATTAAACGAGGCACCGGGGCGATTCGGATCGGACTTCATGAGCCATACATTACTAGCATCAAGGAATACGGCTCCAAAGAGGCTGCCCACTACGGGGAAACGATACTCTACATTGGCCTCGAACTTTAGGTCACCCATTTGGTCGATGTAGGAGTAGTTGGAATGAGCCGGATGATAGGAACCGGGACCGACACCGCGTATAGCAAAACCACGTACGCTATTGGCACCTCCCACACTGAAGAGGTCGTTGTAAGGAGCTGTTGTGGAATTACCATAACTATATACGGCCCCAAGGGCTATACGCGTGGCCAAATAGCTGCGAGCAGCCAACTTAAACGCATCGCGAAACTCGGCCGTTACCTTTAGATACTGCGCAAAAGGAACTCCAAACAATTTCTTGTCGCGTTCGGAAAATGAACGTCCGAAAGCCGCAAACACGGCAGAGGTAACATTACCGCTTTCCTTAACCTCAATTGTAAACGAGCGGGGATTACGCGCCGTAGGCCTACTAGTATACGTAAAAGTGTATTGCATAGAGGGAACAAACTGATCGCGCATGCTTACGTACAATGCTTGATTGTTTTTCATCACGGAGTCGAAGTCGGCCGTTGTACGTATCAATTCGTCGTAATCAAGACGAAAAGGTATAAACTCATGCTTCACGGTAGCACGCCGTTGATAAGTATATCCCACCTTGGCTCCCAACGACACCATACCGAAATAGCCCGCTCTATTCAACCAATTAGCATCCATCGCAAAAGAGGTGGTGGCCAGTGCACGACGCGACCACTTACGCCCCCATGCCGGAATAATAAGACGAGGATAATCGAGCGAAAGCGAGGTGCCGTATTCGTAAGAATTCACTACAGAACTTTTACCTTGAATGTTCGAACCGGTCTGCCACTCGTACGACCCATGCGCCTCAAGTTTAAGTGTTTCCGCACCACGGAATGCATTTCGCTTCGACATTCCAAACGACACACCGGGGCCCACCTGCCCATTACTCTTAGAGGTTACTTTCGTTTCAAACTCGGCATCGTATGGTTTGTCCAATACAGCCTGAACCTCTAAATTTAGAGTGTCACAGGTAGCAGTAGTATCAGCCGGCGCATACTTTACACTCACTTGACTGAATATGCCCATACTGCCTAACTCATCGGCTATGCCTCCATGTTCTTCGTGACAATAAATTTCGCCTTTCTTGTACTGTATATGTCGGCGCAAAGAACCAAAACGCAGAGGGGCTTTCCCCTTGTGAGCCACGTAGCGGAATTCAAAATCTCGTCGTGCCACCGTATCGGTAAGCTTATAACCATTGTATTTATAGAGCGAAACAATTGTTTTGCCCAGATAATAACGTCGCTTGGCCACGTCGGGCACATTAGCAATCTGCGTAACCTGCAATTGTACGTTAAGCGGATGTTGCACGGTATCGGCTCTGAACGTTACATATTCGGGCTTATAAAAATAAAATCCGTTGTTGCGCAACAAAGTGCTGATGCGTATACGTTCGGCATCAAGATCCACTACGCTGAATGGCTTCCCATAGGTCAACTTACTCATCCAACGTGTAGACTGCACCAAACTGTCGGCATGTTTTGCAAAGGGGAGATAAGAGATTGTTTCCAAACGGAATAGTTCACCGGTCTGCACCGTATAGCCCACCTTTGCCTTGCGTGGATTACGCTGTGGGATAACCTCATAATCAACTTTTCCACGAAAATAGCCATAGTTCCTCAATGTATTCTGAGCCACTCGTGCTCGCACCTCGGGGTTCACCGTACTTATATATATAGGTGTGGAGGCAAAAGTATTGTACATCCACTTCCCGAAACGACTTTGGGATTGTGCATAACGATTGTGAATCCAAAGGCCCAATGGAAAAGGATGTCGCATGGAAGTGCTACCCATGAAAGAGTTGTTGGGTGCATAGGCAAGTGCTCCTTCTACTTCGGCCTTTGCCAACGACATAGCCTCATCAGCCGAACGCTTTATACGTTCCAACGAATCACGTTGAGCGGAAGTGAGCATGCGTACCGTCTTCTTATCAGAAAGAATTTCGGTTGTAAGTGCATAATCGCCACGTACTAATCCGTCTACCGTATGGTAGGCATTCGCCAAATCAGTAATTACACCGGCATTTTGTTCACTTTGTGGCAACGTCTTTTTCACCGGTTCATTAAACAAAGTCCGCTTCATACCCACATAAAACAACTCGTCTTCGGGCATATTCTTTGTCACCGAACACCCAACCACAACAAGGATGGACAACAACCCTAACGCAAATCTTATGTATTTTTTCATTCCTTACCCTTTTCTTTTGACGTCGTTGTGCGTGGAGCGAACAAACCGTTTTCCTTCTTCTTGAAGATGAACAACTCACCCAAATGACCTACCTTCCGACGCAGCACCAAGCCGGCACCCATCTCGGTAATATCACCTTCTAACAAAGATTCGTAATTGCGGTCATAAAAGAGTTTTACATATCTCGTAGCACTTTGATCGAGACGATATTCCAACGACACGTTGTCGATAAAATTTTGGCCCATGCTCTCGGCCTCATTACCCGTAGATACTTTTCCTCCGATAATCACACTGATACGATTACCCCAGAAGCGTTTAGCAAATTGGAATGAGTAATCGGTATGAGTATCGCCATCGGCTGACGTGGCATTCTCCATGCCCAATGTCAAATCTATTGTCTTCAACGCGTTACCGGTAATATGACTTATTTCACTTTGCAAGAAAGCATTCAACGCATTTTGCGTACTGAGGCCTCCATTTGAAAGATTACTATCGGCTAAATACATGCCCGTAGCCAACATTGTAACAGCTAGACGTCCGCGCTGCTCGGTCGACATCGAGGCTAATTCGTTCTGTACAGTCAAATCTTCCGGAGCCTCGAGCGTAAATTCAAGCCCCATGTTTTCCAATCGTTGTGTGATGCTCAATCCCACATCAAATGCAACGGTGCGTGGTACGTTGTTCTCGGTCACCGTAGTGCGAACACGTTCTGTAGCTGCTACGTTGAGAATCGGATTCAATACGTCGCCGGTGAACTCTACATAGCTTCCACTTCTAAGGGCAAATGTTTTTAGAGGTATCACAAACCACGAATACTTCATGGCACCACTTACTACAGTATAGCGTCCATGCAACTGCAATTCGCCTTGTGGCGTATAGCTCATGGTCATGTCGCCACCGCCCTCAATATCAATATAATTCGAGTGGTCCGCACTTAAAATGCAATGTACCTGTGCGGCCTGATCGATGCTCATACGCATATTCATGGATAGATTCAGGGCATCAGCAGTTTTAAGGGGCGGTGTTCCCAAGGAAAGGGTATCTGCAAAGTCCACAAAAGTTACCAACTCGCTGAGCCGATCTTCTACCGTTAAAGGTGAATCCTTTAGTACATAAGTTACATCAGTATTGCCCAACACATTAAGCGAACCACGCAGTGACACCTCGTCGGGTGTTCCTCGCAACATGGCATTTACATCCACATATACCTTACCGTAAGTAATGGCCTTGCGCGAACGTGCTCCGTTTACCAACTCAAAATTCTTTGCAGTAATTTGCGTATTGAAGTTCACGTTGCTCAAGTTGCGGAAGTCAACCTTTCCGTTCATCACGAGCGGGTTCTCGTTAAGCGAATAGAACTTCAGATTACTTAGTTGCAAGAGATTGTCTTGTACGCTGATGATGTCGTCTTCCAACCTCAACGTCAAACTATAATCGGTTGAACGTACCTTTACACCATTCAGAGCGATCTCTCCGTTTACCATCGGCTTGCTAGGTTCTCCGATTGCACTAACCGTTCCGTTCAACACTCCATCTACCTGCGCCAGCCCTTCGGACACAAAACCATTTGCTATGCTCAAAGGGAATTGGATAAATTCAACTTGAGCATCCAACCAGCCCTCATCATTCTGGTCTTGATAAGTTCCGGTAAGGGCCAACACCTCCTCGCCTTCCTTCGACAATCTACTATCCACGAAATGCGTACCATCGGTGTTTGGTAAATACACGGTGTTCAAACCGATATTACCCAATGGTGCCTTTTCGTAGGTCATGTCTTGTACATTCAAATCGGCCATTACCGAAAGGTTCTCCGTTGTCTGTATCAAGTGAACGTCGCCATGTAGAAAACCTGTGATGCGGGGCATGTATGGCAACACGGAACTCAATTCTCCAAGATTTAAGCTGTTCACCGATACAGAAAGATCTTGCAATGCCTCGGGGTTGGGAATTGAATATAATTTTAGTCCGGTGCCGTCGTCGGCCAATAGATCTATATCGGCTTCTATCTGCGAGTCCTTGGAAAAATATACAAAGTTGTCGGGGTTCAAACGAAAATTTCTAAAAGCGATAATGGGTTGCATGGGCACGAACTTGATGCGAAGTCCTTTTTCCTCAACCTCGGCACGCACACCCATCCTAACACCGGTGCGCCCCACTCCATCCTTATACACCACGTGACACTCGGAAGCGGCTGATTGCAAACTTAATTGTAGTCCGGCATCAAAAACAAATTGCTTGTTTCGTGGCCCATTGCACACACGAGCATCTAACAAAACTCCCGTGGTGTCTTGAGAAATGTTCCATTGAATGGAATCAAGCAACACTGCACCATTGTTCAGACTGTAGATGTGCCCCATTCCATTAAGACCTACTAATGGGTCAGAATTCAGTTGAACTTCTATGTCGTTGAAACGATAACCCAACATGGCCATATAGTTGCTCACGGGGTTGTTACGACCGCTTCTCAACTTCAGCTTTATTTGCGGAAGCAAAGGCTTCAACGCCACGTGGTCGATATATTTACTCTTAGCTTGCAACGAAAGTTGTTCTAGGAAATGGTCGGTTTTATCCATCACCTGACTAATACTTCCGGAAGCATCTGCCTGCAACAAAAAATCGCCCGCAGTGAGATAAGCATACAATGTGTCGGGCGAAAGAAGAGCATCCACCATAACATCTTTTGGTCGATACACCGTATCTGCCATGGTCAACGTCAAGTCGGAAATACCTCCTTGTATAGAGTGGGTATCGCTCAAGTTGGTGCTACCATCAAAGTGAAGACACATAGATGTCTTGAAGGGCTTAGGAGTAAGACGCAATGCATAAAAATCGGCTTGATGCAAATCTAAACTGAACGTAAGACCCGTTCTGCGACGGCGCATCAGTGCATCCACTTGTGCGTTCATGTACAACAACTCATTCTTACTATCAAATCCCACATGCCCTTTTCCCTTCTCCACATGGGCATTCAGTTGCACCTTATCAAAATTCAACTCGCCATACATCAAAGTGTCGATGCGAGCAAGCAAGTTCATCTTTGTTGCAGGATTCAAAAAATCAAATCCATGACCATCACAAGCCAAATATGCCGAGAACATTCCCATGGAATCGTTAGGGAGGAAGTGATCCACCTGCATCTTTTGCACACGTAAATCGGCAGAATAGCACTCCTTATCAGTATCGAAATCAGCCTCCAACGACACACTTCCGTCGGCCTCTTGCAGCTGGATGTTCAAGTCGAATTTTGTTCCTTGCATACGAAATTCGCCGGTGCACCGCATTGAGGGCAACACCATATTGGAAGCAGATTCCGATTCGATTAACGTCTTTACGAAATCTATGTTATGCGTTTGCATCGACCATTGCATTTGGCCCGTACGTTGTTGTGAATTCATCACATATTCGGCCTTTCCTGAACCGTTCAAGTGAAACGTACCTTCCTGCCCTATTCGCAAATGTTTCAGTTGGATGTATTCCAGATTTCCGTCGGCCTGCAAGTGCAGTTCTATTGGTCTGTCAGGGTAGGCTTGATGGAATGTACGAGGCAAATCACCGGCCACACACAACACATCATGTTTTCCTACCTCTGCTAAAAACTCGGCAGAGAAGTTTCCCACCGAAGGACTCTCCAAAACAGAAAGTTCCATTTCCGCCCTACCCTCAGCACGTGAAGATGAAGTAAGGAGTTCTAAACGAGGAACATTGAGCCTCATCGAATCCATATAAAATTGTGCCGTAAACGAGTTGAGCTGCAAGCCACATTCCTCTTGCATCTCGCAACGATTCAGCAAGGCCATTACGGCTAATTGAGGTTCCATCTTCATACGAATGGAATCTACCTGTATCCCCAACTTTGCCAAACGAATGTGATTGGGGTCCACCCCCGATGTACGAGGCATAGTGCCCACATCATAATGCAACGAATCGGATTCGAATACGAAATTCTGCAGCGCATATTCTTGACGGCCTAGGTCCACCCTTCCGTCAATGGCGCACACATTTGTCAGTGCCACTTCTACGGTCATGGTGTCTTGTGGCATCTCTACTTTCAAATGCGAATCGTGCACGCACAATTGTTCTAACAGAATCTCCCAAATCAAAGACGAGGTGGTGGTATCAGCAGCTGTAGTATCGGGCAATAACATAAGGTTAAGGTCGCTTCGTTCCAACATCATACTGCTTAATCTCACCTGCGACTGCAACAAATCTATATCACGAGCCGATAAAGTAAATTTTCCGATGCGACCGCGCATAGTCAAGGCAGGAATCATTTGCTTGCTGTCTACAAATCCGTCTTCCAATGTCAGTTCGTCCACACCCACCGAGCCATGCCACAGTTTGGCCATATCCAAGTCCACCGTAAGGTCGCCCATAGACAATAAAGTATCGGCATGCTCATCAAGAACCCTTACTCCGCACATTCTTACGTCTAGCGGAAACGACAAGCGTAAACGCTGCACACGTACATCGTAGCCGGTGGTTTGCGATGCATAATCCGATGCCCAACGCACAACGGCATCTTGCACAACAGGCACATACAACAGCAGAGCCACAACAGCAATCACACAAACAGGTGCCGCCATTATGCCAACCAACCATATCAGTATGTTTTTCAAAAACTTCATCTCCCTCTTTTCGTATAGACAAAGATAGACAAAAAAAGATAATCTGCATATATTTCGAAAAAAGTTGCCATTACTCCTTGTTTTTCTATTCCTTATACACCCAAATGACGATAAGCATACATTATCCTTCCTTTCGTCTTCCAGACTTTTTCTTAATTATTTGAAAATCTATAATTTACACCACAGCAAAAACAGATGCTCATGTAGTGGGTCACTACACCGTGGTGTAAATGCAACGAGGCGTACACCAAAATGCAACGACACCACGGTGTGTTTTTAGGTTGGTTTAGCATATAAAGAAGTAACCTTAATATATAACACAAAATCAGACATCATTCTAAATAACAATGTAGAATACCTCTCAACTATTTAAAAGCCTATAATTAAGAACTCTTCACTTGTTCAAATACGTAAAACAAATTATCTTTGTTAAAAAAAGTTGTACGATAAATTGTCTTTGACAATCATATAAAAAACGATGTACTATGGCACAAAAATTTCATCACTACGCACTTAACGCCAACAAAAATCTTATCCACATAAAAGATACAGAAGGTTTTGAGAATGAGAAATATTATTGTCCTAATTGTGGTGACGAGATGATAACAAAACGTGGTAAAGTACGTAATTGGCATTACGCGCACAAGAAAGCAGATTGTTCTTATGATAATTACCTACATTCACTAGCAGAACTCAAAATTAAGGACTGGTTCAATCGTGAACAAACAATATCATTAATATTGGATAGTCATGAACAATGTGATAATCATAACACGTGCAAATTCTATAACAAAGAACAATGTAAAAAAGCAATACAAAATAGATACAATTTGAAAAAGTTCTACACATCATGCATAATAGAACATAAATATAAAGGATTTATTGCAGATATATTTTGTATAAACAAGAAAGAGAACGGCGAACCCATCTTTATTGAAATCTATGTCACACATAAGTGTGAAGAAGAAAAGTTGAACTCCGGAATTAGAATAATAGAGATAAAAATCCAAAATGAAGAAGATATAGATGAGATTATATCTTCCAATGAATTAAAAGAGAACAAAAAGATAAAATTATTCAATTTCAAAAAAGTAAAACCTACACAACGGAAATAACACAACAACTTATAAAAACAGTTATAAATAAAAGTCATGATTGTTTACAGCAAAACGTCACATGCAAGAACTACTTTCTACATAGAATTGGAATATTTGAGATAACAACTTTTTACGAAGACCTGGATTTCCATAACATAATAAGCAAAACCATCAAGGAAAATCTAAAGAAAAACTGCTATCGTTGTCATTGGCTAGGACGAGACAAATCTGGAAATGGTATATGCAATCTGCCGTCCTACAATGGAAATCCTTACTATTGTATTGATCATGAATCTGAAAGTTGTTCAAATTTTATTATAAACAACGAGTTATTATATGAGCAAATTACAGATTTGACTAAATCATTACCAACAGGTAAAATTGACGTCTGGGAAAAAGATTTTATAGATGAATAAAATAGAAATCCAAAATCCTACTCAAAAAGCAAAGTCGTCAAAAGTTTTTGTCATGGACAAAAGAAAGAAGTATATTTGCAGACAAACAGAACAAAAAACATCATCTTCACAATGAAACTTAAAGCCCTTTGCTTGGTACTCCTCTGCATGGCTGCATGGTGTGGATGCCAAAACAACAAAAAGAAAATGAACGAGAAAGAAACACAAGTGCTCATTGAAACATCCATGGGTAACATCACCGTAAAACTGTATAACGATACGCCCAACCACCGCGACAACTTCATAAAATTAGCCAAAAGTGGAGCATACGACAACATGTTGTTCCACCGTGTGGTACGTGAGTTCATGATACAAACGGGAGATCCGGGCCAGAAACCGGAGGGCTGCCAAATGATGGTGGATACGGCTGCATTACGCTATACCATACCGGCCGAAATCGTATATCCCCGACACTATCACAAGAAGGGGGCGTTGGCCGCAGCTCGACAAGCCGACAGCATCAACCCACAAAAAGCATCGAGCGGAACGCACTTTTACATCGTAACGGGAAAGGTCTATTCGCCGGGAGCATTGGCCGAACTGGCTGCCACTATATACCAAAGCAAAGTAGAACAGTTGTACGATGAGTTGTGCAAAGATCATATTAAGGAAATGTATTTGATGCGCAAACGTAATGAAATGGACAAACTTAATGCCTTGAAAGACTCGCTCTTACGCAAGGCTGAAGAACAAATGGCACAGAATCCGCCACGCCCATACACCGAAGCACAGAAAAAGACGTATGCCGAAAAAGGTGGAGCACCCTT
Organism: Paraprevotella sp.; assembly: GCA_017425765.1. Classification (GTDB taxonomy): domain Bacteria; phylum Bacteroidota; class Bacteroidia; order Bacteroidales; family Bacteroidaceae; genus Paraprevotella. The sequence continues at coordinate 18,716 of JAFOXE010000021.1, forward strand.
CCTTGATGGCGAGTACACCGTATTTGGTGAGGTGACCGACGGAATGGCTGTAGCCGAAGCTATAGAAAAGATACGTACCAACGGCAAAGAACGACCACTAAGCGAAGTGTATGTTAAAAAGATGACCGTATTGGACTAATCCACCACACCCTGACACACAACTCCCTGCCACAGACCACATACAATCGGTCTACGGCAAGGAGTTTTTCTTTGTCGAACTTTACAAAAGCTGAAGACGAACATCCAACGACACAATGTAAAAAGAAAGGCGAACAATCCGTTATGAACTGTTCGCCTTTATATGATACCACTGCCGAGCGTTTCTCAGAATGTGGTTTTGTTTTGCTTGGTTTGCAATGATTACATCATGCCACCCATACCGCCCATTCCCGGTGCACCCATTGGCAATTCTGGCTTGTCTTCCTTCTTATCACAGATTACACACTCAGTGGTCAAGAACATACCGGCAATTGAGGCCGCGTTCTCCAATGCAACACGCGTAACCTTTGCAGGGTCGATAATACCGCTTTGCTTCAGGTTCTCGTACTTGTCCTCACGTGCATTGTAACCAAAATCGGCAGCACCCTGACGAACCTTTTCCACCACTACGGAGCCCTCTAAACCTGCGTTCTCTACAATCTGACGAAGAGGTTCTTCAATTGCACGCTTCACAATCTGGATACCGGTTGTTTCGTCTGCATTGCATCCTTCCATACCTTCCAAAGCTGAAATGGCACGAATGTAGGCTACACCACCACCCGGGATAATACCTTCTTCGATGGCAGCACGCGTTGCACACAAAGCATCGTCTACACGGTCTTTCTTCTCCTTCATCTCAACCTCACTTGGAGCACCTACGTAAAGAACTGCCACACCGCCACTCAACTTAGCCAAACGCTCTTGCAACTTTTCTTTGTCATAGTCGCTTGTTGAAGCCTTGATTTCGTTCTTGATTTGGTTTACACGAGTTTGAATCAACTCTTTGTCGCCGTTTCCATTTACGATGGTGGTGTTGTCCTTAGATACCACAACCTTATCGCAAGATCCCAACATCTCGATGGTAGCTTGTTCCAAAGTAATACCCTTTTCTTCGCTGATTACAAGCCCACCGGTCAACACTGCGATGTCCTCGAGCATTGCCTTGCGACGATCGCCAAATCCGGGCGCCTTCACAGCACAAATCTTAAGCTGAGTACGCAAGCGGTTTACCACCAATGTAGTCAAAGCCTCGCTATCCACATCTTCTGCGATGATCATCAAAGGACGGCCGGTTTGTGCTGCACTATTCAGAATAGTTAAGAAGTCTTTTAGGTTTGAAATCTTCTTGTCGTAGATAAGTATATATGGGTTCTCCATAACACACTCCATCTTCTCGGTATCGGTAACAAAGTATGCCGATAGATAACCACGGTCAAATTGCATACCTTCCACCACGCCAATGGTAGTGTCACGTCCCTTAGCCTCCTCAATGGTGATTACACCATCCTTACTTACCTTCTGCATAGCCTCGGCAAGAAGTTTACCTATTTCGGGGTCGTTATTTGCACTTACAGTAGCAACTTGCTCTATCTTGTTGTAGTCATCACCTACTTGTTCTGCTTGATCTTTGAGGTTCGCCACAACTTGTGCAACTGCCTTATCAATACCACGTTTCAAGTCCATGGGATTGGCACCGGCTGCCACATTCTTTAAGCCGACACTTACAATGCTTTGCGCCAATACGGTAGCAGTAGTTGTACCATCACCTGCATCATCACCGGTTTTGCTGGCCACACTCTTTACAAGTTGTGCACCGGCATTTTGGAATGGGTCGGACAACTCTATTTCTTTTGCTACAGATACACCGTCTTTTGTAATGTGAGGTGCACCAAACTTTTTCTCAATGATTACGTTACGACCTTTAGGGCCTAATGTAACTTTCACAGCATTTGCCAATTGATCCACGCCCTGCTTCATCAATTCGCGTGCCTCTATATTGAATTTAATATCTTTAGCCATTTTATGTTTGCTTTAGAAATGTTCTACGTTTTTATGTTCTTCTCTTTACCATGGGTTGATTATCCCAAAACAGCCATTACATCACTCTGACGCATGATAAGGTACTTCTCACCTTCAAGTTCAATCTCGGTGCCTGCGTACTTGCCGTACATTACATTGTCGCCTACTTGTAGGAGCATTTCCTCATCCTTTGTACCTGTACCTACTGCTACGATGGTGCCCTGCAATGGTTTTTCTTTCGCTGTGTCCGGAATGATAATTCCACCTACTGTTTTTGTTTCTGCCGGTGCGGGAGAAATCAACACACGGTCAGCCAATGGTTTAATGTTCATAGTTTATGTCTTTTATGTTTATTGTAATTTAATTTTATTTTGATGTGCCTTTTATGCACACCATAGTGTATACGAATATCGTGCCAGATGTGCATGCATAGACTTTTAGAAGCCAAGAATGACAAGATGTCACGTCATTGCACTGACACGAGCGTGTCACTCTGTCACTCGTATAGTTTCCATTCCAATACGCCCCCCGACTGACCTTTCTGTAGCTGAACCTCCATCTTCAAGGCTGTAGTGGTTATGGGTGTAAACGACACGCGGTTGTATTTGTCTTTTTCTGTTCCATATGAAGTAGCGTTAGGCACTTCTTTCCATTGATCGGCGTCCTTATAGTAGAGTTTCCACCACTCGGGAACACGAAAGTTGCCGTCGTAGTGATCAAAATCGAGCCAATATACCTCTACTGATGATATCTGCTCAGGTTTATCAAAAGTATAAGCTAGTGTTTCTTGTGTGCCGTACTTAAGCCACCAATAATGATATGGTTTAGAAGTGTCGTCCGAAGCCGTGGGTTCCCAACCATCATTTACACCCCATGCCCACTCTTCGGTAGAAGCCGAAACGGGGGCGTCCTTTTGTATCGGAGCTTTTATCATCACCGAACGAGCACGCGACGTAAGATTTTCTTTTGGAATCGGATGAGCACGCTGCGCCGACACGGGAATCCAAACAGACATTTCACCACGTTCACGATTGTTCCACACGCAATAGGGCACGGCACATACCTCTTGTTTAACCTCCGTTGTCTCGATGGCACCTTCATCGGGCACACGTTGAACTTCAAACTTCAATACGCTTACTCCACCCAACATTTCGGTACGGTGTTCTGTACGGATTGCAGACGATTCCGAAAGATATTTGTTGAAAACCTGTTTGTCGGGCACATCTTGACCTTCTAAACAATAAACGATGGGGCCACGTTGCAATGCTACCTTTTCCCTATTGTCTGCCACAGCCTCATGGGCATAAACCCGACGTACATTCAACTGAAAATCAAACTGCACTTTATCGCCATCCTTCCATCGACGATCTACCACTACATAGCCGTTTTGGATACTACACTTTTGTTCTTTTCCATTCACGCGTACCACGAATTCAACACCCTTATCGGCATATTTGTACAAGTCTGTCCCCTTCAGCACCTCGTCGGTAAGCCAAGCAGGAATACGAATGTGCATAGCGAACCTTTGTTTGCGTGCGGTACGCACCACCAATTCCGTACCGCCTTTCCATGGCATTTCGGTGTGCTGTTCCAGAGTTAAACTTAATTGTGTATTTGCAATCTTGGCTTCACCTTTTATATATAAGTTGACGAACACATCCCTACCACTCACGGCGTATGCATAACCGGGCACCGAAGCTATAAAGCGAGTTACATTACCGGGACAACAGGCACAGCCGAACCACTTTTGACGTTCGTGCTGCCCCATTGACTCCAATGGATTGTCGTAGAAAAACTTATCGCCCGAAAGTGAAACTCCAGACGGAACACCATTATACAACGCTCGTTCGAGCACATCTATGAAACGAGAATCTCCCGTGGACAGGAACATTCGGTGATTCCAATATACATTAGCTATGGAAGCACATGTTTCACAATAGGCTGTATGGTTGTGGAGTTCATAACCCGGACCAAATCCCTCGCCCTGGGCACGTGAACCTATGCCACCGGTAATATATAATTTCTGCGTCACCATGTTGGTCCAAATACGAAGAAGTGCCTTAAAATAGGCGGTATCGTTCAAATGCGAGGCCACATCGGCTACACCCGAATACAAGTAGCCGGCACGCACCGCATGACCTACGATTTCCTCTTGTTGCATAATGGGCATATGATCTTGACTGTACGCATTCAAGCGATGTCCATCTGTTCCTCTTCCGGTTTCCTCTACGAAGTAACGCGCCGTTTCGAGATACTCTTTCTTACCTACCACCTCGTAAAGTTTACACAAGGCCATCTCTATAATGGGATGACCACTAGGGCGGTGAATCTGTCCTTCGTCGGGGCCAAATACCTTACAAACCAAATCTGCATTACGGATGGCCACGTTGAGCAAATTTGTTTTTCCTGTGGCACGATAGTGTGCCACGGCAGCCTCATATAAATGTCCACAATTATATAGTTCATGACTGTTAATCTTCTCCCAGCGCGAACGTCCCCACCACCCGGAAAGACGATGACATTTATTCGTTACGCAAGTGCACAAATAGCCATCCGGTTCTTGGGCACGGACTATTAAATTGATGACGCTGTCAAGATAAGCATCCAAGCGTGGATCGTACTGCACGGCCAAAGCGTAAGAGGCACCCTCAATTATTTTATAAGGGTCGGTGTCGTCGAACGAAAAATCACCTTTATGTTCACCCTCTATCAGTCCGGCGGCCAAGGCAAAATTATCAAATCGTCCGCTCTTTTCACTTTCCCGAAAAGCCGAAGGTATGGACACGCTGCGGTTGGTTTCAATACGTGGCGCCCAAAATGCATCGTTTAAGCGGACATCTGTGAACGGAACCGCTTGTATACGTTCTGCACGCATCGTTACCTCTTGAGCTTGAAGCGTAGTAAATCCTATACACGCAACCAGAAAGGACACAAAAGTTTTCACCATAATCGACCTATTTAGATAATCGTTACATTGAATTTGAATTTCACTAAATAGTATTTCGAATCGGAAGCCTTATAGCGGAATCCCTCGCTTATAGTGTACTTTGTGCCCACGGCGCAACGACCTGGATATTGCCCTATATGGAAGGTAAAACTGTTCTTCTGATATTCGGAATATATATAGGACGAACCGCCGTAATCCACCACATTACCCAACGCGCTAAACCAGTGTCCGCAACCATTTGAAGTATTGCTGGTAGTAACAAGTGTACCGGTACGATTCACGCCCAC